>NZ_VCBQ01000220.1:0-2588 GCF_006386455.1 Paracoccus sp. FO-3
TGTCCGGGGCTGTACGTCGATGGTGATGGCGATGGGGTCGCTGGCGGGGAAGGTTCCTTGCAGCGCCAGGTCGAGAAACGTCTCGACATGCGCCGCCTGTCCCGGATCCCGGTCCCTCGCCGGCAAGGGGGTCTCGTGATCCCCGCCGGCCTCCGCGCCTGGGCTTTCGGGGCCGGGCGATCGGGCGAAATCCAGCGCGCCGCAGCTCAGGATCCTGCCGCTTGCGTCCGCGGTGATCCGGATGCGGCGGCTGGACGAAAAGAAGATCAGCCGCACCGTGCCGGCATCCTTGCCCGCGCCGCGCTCGAACCGGCTGGTGATCGTGCCGTCGCGCATGCCCTGCCACAAATCGTCGGCGCTGATCCCGAACGCCCTGGCCAGGACGGCCGCGTCGATCCGGGCGCCGTCCTGCTGCAAGTCGATCCCAGGCATCGCCGCCTCTCTTTTCCGGCCTCACTCGGCCGCCACCACGCGCCCTCCCGGACCCGCTCCGGGCCAGGCGCAATCCTCCAGCGTCGTGCGGTCCAGCTCGGCCATGAAGGCCTCGCGCGCCGCGGAAAGCTGCGGCCGCAGGCGGCAGCGCGGCCGCAGGACGCATGCACCGCCGTCGGCGCGGAAACATTCCACGATGGCGAACTTGCGCTCCAGATGGCGCACCACCTGCCCCAGCGTGATCTCATGCGCCGGGCGCATCAGCCGCAGCCCGCCGGACCTGCCGCGCTCGGACCGCACGAAACCGCCAAGCCCCAGGTCGCTGACCACCTTGGCCAGGTGATGCTGCGAGATGGCGAACTCCCTGGCGATCTGCCCGGTCGAGATCGGCTTTTCCGGCGCCCCCGCCAGCCGCATCAGCACCCGCAATCCGTAGTCGGTAAAGGTCGCAAGACGCATCGGCTCTCCTGAATTGGTATTGACAATACCGATTATGTGGGCGGATATTCGGCATTGCAAGTACCGAATATGGGCTTCGCGCATCCTCCTGCCCCGCGGCGCCCGACTCACCGTCAGATCCCCCGCTCATGGAGACAGCCATGCCCCAGACCACATTCCCATTGCACGACCGGACGGTCGGCGAGATCGCCGCGCGGCTTCCCGGCGCGTCCGGCGTGTTCCGCCGCTTCGGCATCGACTTCTGCTGCCACGGAGAGGTGCCGCTGGCCGAGGCGGCCAATCGGCGCCAACTGGACCTTGGCGCGCTCGAGGCGGTCCTGAGCGACCTCGACCCGCTGGCGATCCCCGATGCGCCACGCGAGACCGGGGCGCTGATCGACCATATCCAGACCCGCTATCACCAGGCGCATCGCCGGCAGATCCCCGAGCTGATCGCGCTTTCGCGCAAGGTCGAGGCGGTCCATGCCGGCCACCCGGAGGTGCCCGGCGGCCTGGCCGACCTGCTGCAGCGGATATGGGGCGAACTGGAGGTGCACATGAAGAAGGAAGAGCTGATCCTGTTCCCGGCCATGCGCCGGCAGGCGGCGGACCGGATCGCCGCCCCCATCGCCGAGATGCGGCACGATCACGACGATCACGGCGCCTTCCTGGCGGAGCTGGCGCGGCTGACGCAGGACCATACCCTGCCCGAGGGCGCCTGCCGGACCTGGCAGGCGCTTTACGCCGGGATCGCGCAGCTGCGGGCCGACCTGATGGAGCATGTCCATCTGGAAAACAACGTGCTGTTCCCGCGCTTTGAAAAGGCCGCATGAGGCCCGCTGCCCGCCCGCTGTTTCATGCGGCGCCGCCCGCCGCCGGCGCCGCATCCGACGCCCCGAAGCCCGCCTTTTGCCACCCCTTCAAGGAGGAGGTTCCATGGTCCGACCCGGTTGCATCCTTGCCGCCTCGCTGGCGCTGCTGCCGGCTGCCGGCCTTGCCCAGAGCGGCCAGCCCGCCCCGGCCGCGGCGGCGGAAGAGACATGGCTGCCCAGTTTGCAGACCCGGACGCCGCAGCAGGGCTTCGACCTGGCCATCGGCATGGCGCGGCGGGCGGTCAGGACGACCCAGCCCGATGTCGCGGCGCTGAAGGCGGGGCGGCCGGGCTATGCGGCCGATGCGGGCAGGCTGATCGACGTCTCGGGGGTGGCGGCGGCCTGGTTCGCGACCATCGCCGCAGCGAACGACTATTGGCGCGAATGAACCTGAACGGAGGACGATCATGGCCGACATCTCCATGCCCAAGGCCAGCGCCGCGCTTGGCGCGAAACGTCACGCGCTGGCGCCAGCCATCGACGATGCCTTTCTGGCGCTGTCCAAAGCCGTCTTTGCCGACGGTGCGCTGGACAAGCGCACCAAGCAGCTGATCGCGGTCGCCGTGGCCCATGTCACGCAATGCCCCTGGTGCATCGAGGGCCATGTCAAGGGCGCCCGCCGCGAGGGCGCCAGTCCCGAGCAGATCATGGAGGCGATCTGGGTCGCGGCCGAGATGCGCGCCGGGGCCGCCCATGCCCATGCCAACAAGGCGCTTGCGGTGCTGGACCAGATCGATGGCGCGTGAAGCCTGCCCATGCCCTGCTGCCGTCCCTTGCGGAACATGGCGAGGGGTCGAGGCCTGCATGAAGGGCGCGGCGGCAGCCCGGCGGATCACCGCGAGGCTC
>NZ_VCBQ01000221.1:0-2467 GCF_006386455.1 Paracoccus sp. FO-3
CGATGGTGAAGGGCTGGCCCATGCGCAACGCCTCAAAGGCGCGCTTCGACACCGGGGCGACGCCGATCAGGCAGGCCAGGACGAAGGCCCAAGTGCCCCATTCGGCCGTGGTCAGCAGCTCGAAGGCCCAGGCCGCCGCCAGCAGCACGCCGGTCAGGATCACCAGACGGCCCTTGGCGGTGCGATACCAGCTTTTGTCGCGCTCGGCGGGGTCGTCATGGCCGGCATGGTCGTGGCCTTGCGCTGCCGGGACGGCTGCCTGCCCCGCCGCTGCCCCTGGCTTGGCATCCGGCAGCACGAAGGCTTTCTTGCGGGGCGCCTCCTGCCCGCGTGGCGCGATGCCGAAGCCCAGCTTGCGCACAGCATCCTCGATCTGCTCGCGGCTGGTCCCGCCCGGTTGCAGGGTCAGCGACAGCTTCTCGGCCATCAGCCCGACCGAGACCTCGCCCACCCCCGGCATCCGCTCGACCGCCGCCGAGATCTTGCGGGTGCAGGCGGCGCAATCCATGCCCGTCACCGTCCATTCGAACCGTTCGGCCTGTTCGTCACACATCGCTCATCTCCTGCCCGCACGGTCCGCAGGCCCTTGTCCTCGATGATTCGGAAACCTAATCTCTCTAGCAACTAGAGCTTCAAGGGGTTTCTCATGCTCTCCATCGGAAAACTCGGCGCAGCGACCGGGGTGAAGGTGCCGACCATCCGCTATTACGAGCAGATCGGCCTTCTGCCCGAAGCCGAGCGCAGCGCCGGCAACCAGCGCCTTTACGGGCCGAAGACACAGGAACGGCTGGGGTTCATCCGCCATGCGCGCGAGTTGGGCTTCCCGCTGGAAGCGATCCGCGAATTGCTGAGCCTGTCCGACCGCCCCGACATCCCCTGCGCTGCCGCCGACGAGATCGCCACGCGCCAGCTTGCGGCGGTCAATGCCCGCATCGAGCGGCTGCAGGCCCTGCAAGCTGAGCTTGAGCGCATGATCGTCCAATGCGCCCATGGCAGCATCTCGGACTGCCGCGTCATCGGGGTCCTGGCCAACCACGGGCTTTGCCTGCATGACGATCATGGCGCGGCGGGAGCCGAATAGCCGCGGCTCCTTGCCAATCGATGTATGAACGGAAGTGATCATCCGCGATCCTCCGGGCTCCACAATCCGCCGCAGGACGAACCTGCGGCGAGGTCCTTAAAACACGGCAACCTGCGTGCCGATCTCGGCCAGCCCGTAAAGCTTGGTGACATGCTCGTTATAGAGGCCGTAGCAGCCGTTGGACGACATGCGCCCGATCTTGCGGGTGTCATGGGTGCCGTGAACCAGATAGGCGGGCCAGGCGAGATAGAGGCCGTAAGCGCCCAGGGGATTGTCGGGATCGCCGCCCTCGACGCGCAAGGGCAGGTTCGGATCCTTCCTGCGCATGTCCGGCGTCGGCGTCCATGGCGGGTTCTTCGCCTTGCGAACCACCTCGGTCTTGCCGCGCTTGGTCAGTTCGTCGCTGATCGGGCCCGAACAGGGATAAGGGATAGAGGCGATAGGTCACCTCGTCGGCGGACCAGTAATGCAGCGCCCGCGACGAGACATCGGCCAGGATCACTCCGAAGCCCAGGCTGCCGAAGTGATCGCTCCAATGCCACATTCGAAATGAAGACTGGTTCCGGCGCTGATCGGTGCTCGGGTCTACCTGCCAGGCGCCGATATCGGGCGCCCGCCCCGGAGCTGGAGGGCCGTAAACCATATTCCCCGTGGTCGGGTCGAACTGTTGCGCAACCGCGCCCATGGCGCCGCTACCGGCACATATCAGCCCGCTCGTCTGCGTATCATCCGCATGCTGGTCACTGCGGGAGCCGACGGGCTGCCGTCGGCCTCGCTTTGCAGGGCGCCTTGATGGCGATTCCAGTTTACGTTGCCTATGCGGTTATCGCTCCTATCCTTGGCTGGAATATCGGAAGGGTCGCCAGAATCTATGTTCCTGGCGGTCGCGCCATCGTCTTCAGCGCCGGAACACGCAATCCCTTGTTCGTATTGCCGCTGGCCTTTGCCGTTCTTGGAGCGATGCCGTTGCTACCAGCCATCATCGTCACACAAACCACGGTCGAATTGGTAAGCGAACTGATCTATATACGGCTCATTCCCAGATTGGGTCTGTCAACTGCTGCAGCGATGTAGTCACATCAAATCTTTTCTTAGCAGGCTGCTGCCTGCGCCTCGACGGCGAACCCTGCCGCCTTCCACTCGGGAAAACCGTCCTCTAGCCGAACGGCCTTGAAGCCTCTGGCGCGCAGCGCGGCGACGGCTTCGACTGCGAATACACAATACGGCCCCCGGCAATAGGCCACGATTTCCGTGTCCTCGGGCAATTCGCTAAGCCGTTGGTCCAGTTCCGCATATGGGATATTGCGCGCACCTGGCAGATGGCCTTGGGCGAATTCCTCCTCGGGGCGAACGTCAAGCATGAGAATGGCGGTGCGAAATTAGTCC
>NZ_VCBQ01000222.1:0-2450 GCF_006386455.1 Paracoccus sp. FO-3
GACGGCATCGACATCGGCGGCGGAGCAGCCGACGGCACGCGTAGCAAGATCGCGCAGATCGGCCTCCCGCCAGTCCGGCAGGCAATGCCGGAAGACGCCGTAGAGAGCGTCGGCATCCGGCAGCGGCAGGGCGACCTTCATGTCGAAACGTCCGGCCCGCAAAACCGCCGGGTCGATCAACTCGGGATGATTGCAGGTGCCGATGACGATCACGCCCTCTTCCCGTGCGACGGCGTCCATCTCGGCGAGGAAGGCATTGATCACCTGAACGCGATAGCTGTGGTTGTGGCGATCCCGATCGCGATCCTCGCGCGAACCGACGGCATCGATCTCGTCGATGATCAGCACGGTCGGTGCTTTGGCACGCGCCTCGCGAAACGTCCGCCGCATCTCGCGCAGCATGTCGCCCAGATGCCCGCCGGCCTGCCATTCACCGAAGGTCCCCGTTACCACCGCGAAGCCTGCGGAATTGCCCATCGCACGGGCGATCCAGCTCTTGCCGGTGCCGGGCGGGCCATAAAGCAGGAGCGTCCGGGTCAGGTCCTGCCATGCGACCTCGCGTTGCTTCCACATACGCAGGTCGCGCACGATCTGGCGCGCCGCGCGGAGTGCCGGACTGTCGCCATGGATATCCTCGAGCCAGGGGCCGTCAGCCGCGGCGCGTGGCGCCTTGGCCGTGAGGGCGGCGATCCGTTCGGCGACCTCCTTCGCGGTCGGCGCACGCATCGCCAGACCGAGGGCCAGGGGCTCCACGTCAGACAGCACGGCATCGTCCGGCAGGGCGGCGCGCACTGCGGTCTCGTCGATCCGACCAGTTGCGCTATGCGTCGCACGTAAGGCCGCGATGAGAATTTCCATAGAAAGCGCGGCGAAGGTCCGGCGCTGGACCGGCGCATGGTGCAGGATTGCCGGGCCCTTCGCCTCCTCTGGCAGCAGAATGAGGATCGGTGCCCGCATATCGACAGCGCGCGCGATATCATCGGCAAATGCGGCTTCCGCACGTTCCGAGACCTTTGCGTTCGAGATGTCAGGACTGAGCAGAAGCAGATAGGGCTTGTCGCGCGGCAGGCGACCAGGCGACAGGGCAACGGACCAAGCTTCTGTGAGCACATGCGGAATGAGTTTGTTGATCTGATCGATGAGATCACCCGGAACGCGATCCAGCACTGTGATCGCCCCAGTGGCCTGCATCGCATCACGGTCTTTGATATCGCCGATGCTGGCCACAAGGCGCAGCAACGTGATCAACTTGCTCGTCGGCAACCGGATGCGCGGATGCGATGTGCCGTCAGCCTTGGTGGCCATCGGATCGCCCCCGGCTTGCGCGATGGCATCGTGCTCTTCCGGCGAAATATTCTGGGCGGCGGTGCTGGCGCTCAGTGCGTCAAGCGCCGCGGATCCCCCCGATGGCGACATGGCCGCCTCAAGGATCTCCGGCAGATCCATGTCTTCCGGGTCGAGCGCGGGATCCCAGGACGGGGTCAGCCTCTCGGCCAGATCGGCCCGCAGGCGGCGAATGGCGTGACGGGCCAGGGAAGCCCAGGGCTCGGGATGACGGGTTCCGGATTTGAGGTCAGGATTGCGGGGGCTGGTTGCGATTGTCTGGGTCATGGCAGGGTTCCGGGTATGAGAGGGGAGGGCCATCCGGGTCTCCGGATGGCGGCAGGGTTGGTTGCAGAGGGGCGCGGTCCCGCAGGGGGCGGGATGCGGCGGCGGTGTCGGGCCGAGGGCGCGCGGAGATCCGGAAACCTTCAGGGTTCGGGGGTGCCTGGCCCGTTCGGATCCTGACTCCGGGATGCAGGTAGCAGGAAACCTCGGCATGCCTTCGGCGCGGCATGGCTTCCGGATCGCGGTGAGGCGCGCAGGCATTTGCCCGACCGCAGGGGTCATCCGGATCGGCGAAATGGTCTCGTCGCGGGATCCGGAACGCCCTGCCCTGGCCCCCGTTACCCGGTCAGGCCCCAATGACGGTCCAGGATCGGGAGGCGATCACGCCACGCGGCGACGGGCCGGGGTTGGGACGTTGCCGGGATCCGGGGGATCGATGTGGCAGGCGGATGTGATTCCGGGTCATCGGGGGCGGCTTCCGGGTTGTCGTCTGCCGTGGCTCGCGGCGGGGTGGAGAGGTGATGCGGAATCCGGGTGCGGGCGGCGCCGGTGATCTCCGCTTCGATCCGGTCGAGGGTCGCCTGGAGGATGGAAAGCGACCCCGGCCTGTAGATCTCGGACACCACATTCATCAGATCCGCGTATTCCGGATTGGGAGCCAAGGTCTCCGGATGCTGGCGTTTGAGGCGCGTATGGGCGGCCTTCTCCATCGTGCAGGCATCGTGGCCGGTCGGCATCGCGACGACCCGGAGAACCTCGGCATCAGCATCTTTGGGAAGCCCCAACTGGTGTTTGTGTCTCTTTAGGGGATGCGACGTGTCAACGGCGGAGTAAAACCCGGC
>NZ_VCBQ01000223.1:0-2434 GCF_006386455.1 Paracoccus sp. FO-3
ACCGGATAGGGCATCACCACAAGGAGGACGATTTATGTCCGCACGTCTCTTTTCCCTATGGTCCGAATATGACGGGCTTCCCGGCGCGGAAGTGGTCTATTCCGCCAACCCCGACCTGCTGCGCAAGATGGGCCGCGATCATCACGCAGCCGCCACGCACAAGCCCGATCTGCGCTTGCTCGATCCCGAGGGCAAAACCGTCGCAACGATGGATATTTGGGCAACTGACTGGACGGAGATGGGGGCATGAGTGCCCCCAACAACACCCCCGCCATTCAGGCAGAGCGCATCCTTGATGCACTGACCGCGCTCTATCCTGACGCCTCCGGCCATGTGGCCGATCTGATGGAGTATGCGCTTTGCGACCTGCGCCATCTGGCCGATCAGCATGTGATCTGTTTCGGCAGCACGGATCAGAAGGGGTATCGCACCTACCTTCAGGAGAAGGCCCAATGAAACCGCAGATTTCACTCATCGAGGGGCGGCACCTGACCGCCTCCGACAAGCGCAATATTCTGGCTTGCATCGAGTATCAGCGGGACAAGCATCCCGCCACATGGGGCGCGGATTGGCTGGGCCGAAAATCCTCACCCAAGCGTTACACCGTCGCGCCGATCCCGGAGACGCCGAACCGCTACGAAGTCCAAATCCGCGAGAACTACCGCAACGATTATGGCTGTCCTTGCGAGCGCACGGCCCGCCTTGTGATCGAGACCAAGGGTGTCGATCCCTTGCCCGTCGCCAAATCGCACCCGGCTTGGGACAACGACGATCTTTTCGCAGCCATGCCTCGGGGAACCGAGGCATGAGCTGGCGCACCTTTGAGACCCGCGAACACCCCGACGACCTGCCCCGCGTCCACAAGGACGAGGCGACGGCATGGCGCTACGCCAGCCGCACCGGGCACGAGGTTTGGGAAGTGATCGAATACGGCCCGAACGCTGGCGAGCGGTTCCTGGGCCAAGGATGAAAGACGAGAACATGACATTTCACAGCGAATTTCCGAAGATTGGCGAAACCGATCAGAAGGACCACGGCGCACCGGCGATCCGGCGCAGCCTGTCCGAGATCGTCGCGGATTATGATGCAAAGGCCGAAAGCATCCCCGGCGCCATCGAGGCTTTCAAGAAGGCCGAAACCGCGATCAATGCCGCCGCTTGCATCGGCGGCACCTACGGCGGGCGCGTCTTTGCGACCGATCCGAGCCTATACGAGCGCGACGTGCGCCTGACGCTCCTGCGATCCGCATGGAAACACGTCTACGAAGGCTTGAATATCGAGAACATCGCCAGCGCCAAGGACCGGCAACAGCTCGACTTGAAGCTGACCAACCCCCTGCCCTTCACCTTGGAAAATATCGCTGAGGTGTTCGGGAGCTATTTGCTCGATCAACGCTTTCACGTCCTCAAGGGGCTGGCCGAATGCTTCACCGATCTGGACCCGGCCTATAAGAGCCATTCCAAAGTAAAAATCGGCGTTGAGGGCCTGCCGAAACGGATCATCGTTTCCTATGTCACCGGCTGGAACAGTTGGGGCCGGGAGCGGGTGAAAGATACCCTCAACGCCCTGCGCGTCTATCGCAGCCAGCCGCGCTATACCTACCGCGAATTTGAAGACACGATGGACGAGGCGCAGCGCCACGGCGAGGCTGATTTCTGCGGTGGCATCATTCGCGTTTTCAAGAATGGCAACGCCCACCTGATTTTCGACCCCGAGGGCCGAAAAGACATCAACCGCGCCCTGGCCGAGTTCTACGGCGAAGTGCTGCCCGACGCGCCGAACGAGGCCGAGGCGAAGCGGCCAAGCACCGAAGTTGCCCGCGATCTGCAATTCTATGCCAGCCCCCGGCCCGTGGCAGAAACCGTGATCGACGCCCTGCACCTAAGCGGCGGCGAGGAAATCCTAGAACCGTCCTGCGGCGACGGCGCACTGATGGACGAGCTGGCCCGGCGCAACGCCGATCTGCGCGAAAACCGGATGAGCGGGGCTGTGTCCGTCACCGGCGTTGAATACGACGCCGCCCGTGCCGATCTGGCCCGCGCGAAGGGCCATCACGTCATGACCGCGAATTTCCTTCAGGTCGCGCCCGATCCGCGGTTTGACAAAGTGGTCATGAACCCCCCTTTTTATGGGCGGCACTACAAGAAACACCTCGATCACGCGGTGAAATTCCTGAAGCCCGGCGGCTGTCTGGTCTGCATTCTGCCCGCGTCCGCCTACTACGACCACGGCACCACAATTGGCGACTGGCGCGATCTGCCCGTGGGCAGCTTCGCCAGCTCCGGCACGAACATCCCCACCGGATACTGTGTCTATTACAAGCCGCGCGCATGATCGCCGGGCGGGTCAATCTCGTGTTGGCCCGCCTCGCGCAATGCCATAATATCCCTGTAAAATATGGAGTTTTATCCCACATTTCCCAAGTAAGGCGCTG
>NZ_VCBQ01000224.1:0-2427 GCF_006386455.1 Paracoccus sp. FO-3
GGTCTGGATCATGTCCGAGAACTCGGCGTCGTCGCGCCAGTTTGGCAGGTGATGTTCGTCCAGCCGCCTGGCAAGCTGGATATCACCACGGATGGCATCGACGGCCTCGCTGACCCCCAAGCAGACCAGTGACACTTCGAGTTCATTGCTGAGATACCGCAGAACATTGAGAAAGCGGCGCTGTTCGCGGTGGGTCCCGGCCAAGAGGTTGTGGACCTCGTCGATCATGATCATCCGCAGGCCAAGGTCGCGTAAGAGCGCGATGACACGGACTTCGAGGGAAGCCACATTTTGAGCGCGGGCGCTAAGAGCCGTCGCCGGGGCGCCGACGGCGGCCAGGATGTGCAGGTAAAACCGCCGTTCATCAGGTGCGGGCGGCGCTTGCAACAGCAGAAGCGGTGTGCGGGTGATGCCCGACGCCGGATCGTATTCTGGTGCGTACTTGCGCGACAGGTTTCGGGCAATCATCGTCTTTCCGATCCCGGAGGCGCCATGCACAAGAAGCCCAGGCATACGGGTTTGTCGTGGCGCTTCGATCATGCCCTGCAAGCGGTCCAACACCTGTTCCGCCCGAGGAAAGCCGATCCAGATATCCGATTGAATGAGGGCGATCCGGCCGTCTTCTTCAGTTGTCCCTGCCCTCAATTCACCATCTCTCCACCTTGAACAATGGGCGCGATGTATCACCCGTATCGATCGGGCGCAGCCCTTCGGTTGTCGAGACGGCCGAGTTCGTGCCCTTCAATGTCCCTTTTCTTTCACGGGTTCTGCGTTCGGCCTTCGTCAGGCCCCGGCTTTCAGCTTCGATCTGGCGTTGCTGTCGGATCAGCTCAGCCAGCACCAGCTCATTAGACCCGGACTTGCCAAGGGCACGGGCCTTCCTCATCGCTTCGCGATATTCCCAGAGCGAGACGGGCGGAATTTCCAGGTTTCTGTACCGCGCCTCAACATACCGGCCATCGTCCAGTTCGACCCAGATCATTGAGATATCGCGAGGATCGTAGCGAACGACCACCTTTCCATCCCCGCGCCCAATGTGGCCTGCAAGGGCATCGGACCAGTACCTTATCTGGAACAGATGGATGCCGTCACGCCTGATCTTGCGCAGTTCACTCGGCAGGAAGCTCACCTGAAAGGCTTCCATCTCGAAGGGGATGTCGCCTGTCATTTGCTCTGAGAGCGCCTCCCATTTGGCAACGGGCGTGCAGCCAAGACTTGAATGAATGCTGTTGTTGTAACGGCAGATTTCCAGAGCAAACCAGCGATCGAATTCGCTCAACGTCATCGTGGCCTTGCTTTCGGCGTCATAGTCGCCCTTTGCCGCGATCGAGGATTGCGTTGTTCCCGGCAACAGGTGAACGGCCCCCATCATGGTGCCGATCAACCGTTCGATGTGACCACCGAAGTGAGGACTTGCTGGCGGTCGATAGACCAGATCGATCCCCCAATCCGCACAGGCCGACCGAAAGGCGCGCGACCGGAAATCGCGACCGTTATCGACGTGGATGCTGTGCGGTTTGCCCTGTGCCGGCCAAGGAACATCGCACGCCAATTCCGCAAGAAGTTCCTCCTTGAGGGCCACCGCCTGTGTCAGGCAAAGCGCCACTGACAGACGCGAAGGTGCCTCGAGAGAGGTGTAATATCCGGTCACCATCCGCGTTGCGACGTCGATCGCCAGCGTGACCCAAGGCCGCCCAATTGGTTTGCGTTCAAAGCCGTCGACAAGAATGATGTCCGCCGGTGTATGATCAATTTGGACGATCTCCAGTGGCATACTGGCCTTGTTCTCACCTGTGACCGGCGCAAATTTCTGGCGGGCCGCCTTTGCGCCCTCTCGTGCCTTCGCAACTTCGCGGGCATCCATCGCATCCAGACGACGCTGAACCGTTCGCCGTGTCGGCGGTTGCAAGCCCTCCTGCCAGCAAGCGCTGCGGATTTCTGTCACGACGCGCGACAAGCTCGAACGCTCCCGGCGCAAGAAATAGCGGCGAAGGTGCTCCTCGATTACCGCTTCGACTTTGCTGGATATTAACATCGTCCCGGTCGGGCGGCCCCGTTTCCGCGGAGCCAGAGCGCTGGTGCGCCCACCCTCTTCCGCCAACCGTTTTATCCAACGCCAGACCGTCGCCCTGCTGACACCAAGCTCCCAAACGGCGTCATTGATGCCACGTTCCAGGCTGCCAGTCCCATTGAGATATGCCTGAACAAGAGGGCGCAGCACCGCGGCCCTGCGCGCCTCTTCAGCACCAACGGCAACGGAGTCTTCGCCATCATCATTCATCGATATTTGCCGCAAATGTCTGTGAACCCTGTCTCAGGTTTAAGGGCAAAAATATCAGAATTAAAGGCAAAATCTCATATTTAAGGGCAAAGCTCAGCCGTTGATTTCGTTGGATTTCCCATCTCACAATTAAGGGCTACGCGACA
>NZ_VCBQ01000225.1:0-2407 GCF_006386455.1 Paracoccus sp. FO-3
TCCTCATCCGAATGGCGCCGCATTATCGGGGAGGGGAAAAGCCGTTGCGCCAAGGCCGGCCGCAACGGCCGCTGTCAGGGGATCAGGCCGGCAAAACGGGCAGGTCGCGGGGCGGAAACGCAAAAACCCCAGAGAAATCAGCGCAATGCGTCGATTTCTCTGGGGTTTCTGGTGCCGGTGAAGGGACTCGAACCCCCGACCCCATCATTACGAATGACGTGCTCTACCAGCTGAGCTACACCGGCCTCTCATGTGCCGCGCCGGATAGCAGGTTCCGGCGCGGGCGAAAAGGGGGGATCAGCGATTTTTCCCCGCAATCTTCACTTCTTCCCGGTCGATCGGCTCGACATCGGGCCGCACGGGCAGCAGATCGCCCTCGCCGCCAGGCACCGGCCGGGGCGCCGGCTGGGGTGCTGCGGGCGCGGCCACCACCGGCTCGGGGTCGGTGACGGTCATCGCCGGCTCGGACCCGGCCACGGCCGGAGAGACGCGGCGATAATCCGATTCGCGCGGCACCATGCCGGGCGAGACATCGGCGATCTCGACCGGACCCGCGTCCTCGTCCGGCTTGCGCGGTTCGGGCTGCGAACCCACCGTGCCGGAGGTGGAGGCAGGGGGCGCGGCCGGCGTGGCCACCCCGGTCGCCCCCTCGCCATGCGCGGTGCCGACCAGCAGCGGCAGCATCTCGACCCCGTTCGAAGCGGTGGCGCCCCAGGCCGGGGTGTCCGGCTCGCGCCAGGTCAGCGTGTCGAAGCCGCCGCAGCTGTCGCAGGTCGGCGACCAGTCCGCCATGACGTTGTGGCATTTGTCGCAGACCCATTGCGGGCCGCGGCTGGCGACCAGCGCCCGCGCCAGGATGCCGCGCACCACCGCGTCGTCCGAGCCCTCGCCCCGCTCGACGGCGGCCAGGATCGACAGCGAGCGCACCGTCGGATGCTTCTCGGCCAGATCGCCGAGCGCGCGGCGGGCGCCGGGGAAATCCTCGGCCGCCAGCAGCAGCTCGGCGCGCAGCAGCCGGGTTTCCTCGTGCTCGGGGTTCTGCCGCATCAGATCCTCGAAGCGGCGCAGCCGCGCGGCCGGCTTTTCGTCCGGCACGATCTCGGCATAGGTCGCGGCGACCGAAGGATGCGGGCGCACGCTCCAGGTCTTTTGCAGCACCCGGCTGGCGTTGCGGGGATCGTTCTGCGCGATGTAGCTGCGCGCGGCCAGAACGGCGGCCGGGATCAGGTCGGGGCTGGCGCGGTTGGCGGAAATCGCCGCCTCGCGGGCGCTGATGGAATTGCCATGCGCCAGCACCTCGGAAGCCTCCTTCAACGCCAGGACCGCGTCGCGGCGGACATGCACGTCCTTGGGCAGCTGGCCCTGCTGGCGCTTGTCCTTGAGCACGGCGCGCGCACCCTTCCAGTCGCCCTCGCGGGTCTGCAATTGCAGGAGCGTGTCCTGCAACTCGGTATGCTTGGGCTTCAGCGCATAGGCTTTCTCGGCCAGCTTCAAGGCGGTGGCGGTGTCGCCTTCGTCCAGTTTCTGCCGCATCAACCCGCGGATGCCGACAAAACGCGTCCGCTCGTCCGAGAGCAGGCGGCGATAGACCTCGGCGGCCTTGCGGCGGTCGCCCGCGACCTCGGCGGCCTGCGCGGCCAGAAGGTCGGTGACATGCGGCTTGTCGAGAAGCTTGGCCGCCTTCGCGGCCTTGTCCTGGGCCAGCCTGCCCTCGCCCGAGGCGACGGCCAGCATGCCCTCGGACAGCGCGTCATAGCCCTTGCGCTCGCGCGAGCGGGCGAAATAGCGGTTGATCGCCGTCTCGTCGCCCAGAAGGAAGCGCATGAAGGCCAAAAGCAGCCCCAGCAGGCGCACGGTGATCCAGCCCAGCAGCACGACGACCAGCGCCGCGATGACGAGCTGCACCGGCCCCAGCGTGTATTCGGTGCCGCCATAGACCATGCTCAGGCCCTGGCCGGTTTCCGAAAGCTGCATCGCGCCCAGCGTCAGCACCAGCACGATGGCGAAGAAGATCAGGATTTTCAGTGCCGAAAGCAGCATGGCGCACCCCTTACATGCTGCCCGCGGCCAGGGCGGCCAGCGCGGCATTGGCTTCGACCCAGGCCTGGGCCGCGGCAGTCCAGCCGGCCATCGCCGCCTGGCCGGATTGCGGCAGGGCGGCGATTTCGGCCAGCGCGCCCTTGATGTCGCCGGCATTCACCGCGGCATCGGCGCGCGACAGGATGGCGTCGGGATCGCTGCCCTCGCGCGGCTCGACCGAGCGGGCGCCGGTCTGCACGCGCAGGAAGTTCCCGATGGCCCCCAGCGCGCCGTCCTGCGGCGCCTCCTGGCGGGCGGCGGCCAGCGCCTCGCGCGCGGCGGCGGGAAAGCCGCTGCGCAGTTGGGCCAGCGTCGGCACCTCGCCGGT
>NZ_VCBQ01000226.1:0-2298 GCF_006386455.1 Paracoccus sp. FO-3
GATCAGCGTCGACTTGCCCGATCCCGACAGGCCCATGATGACCTGGATGCTGCCCGGCGCGACCTGGATGTTGATGTCGCTCAGCCCCAGGACGTGCTGGTGGCGGGCCTGCAGCTCGGCCTTGGTCATGCCGGCGCGGACGGCCGCGACATGCGCCTCGGGATTGGCGCCGAAGATCTTGTAGAGGTTCTTGATCTCGATGCCGATCGGATCAGTCATGGCTGGCCTCCTGGTGTTTTTGCAGCCGCTTGCCCCAGGCCTGGCTGATGCGGTCGAAGAGGATGGCGATGCCGACGATGGCGAAGCCGTTGAAGAGCCCGAGCGTGAAATACTGGTTCGAGATCGCGCGCAGCACCGGCTGGCCCAGCCCCTGCACCCCGATCATCGAGGCGATCACCACCATGGCCAGCGCCATCATGATGGTCTGGTTGATGCCGGCCATGATCGTGGGCAGCGCCAGCGGCAGCTGCGCCTTGACCAGCTTCTGCCAGGCCGAGGAGCCGAAGGCGTCGGTCGCCTCCAGCACCTCGCGGTCGACCTGGCGGATGCCGAGGTTGGTCAGCCGGATCATCGGCGGGATGGCATAGATCACCACCGCGATCAGGCCGGGCACCCGGCCGATGCCCAGCAGCATCACCACCGGGATCAGGTAGACGAAGCTGGGCATGGTCTGCATGATGTCGAGGATCGGGCTGATGATGCGCTGCACCCGCTGCGAGCGCGCCATCAGGATGCCGAGCGGCAGGCCGATGGCGATGGACAAAAGCGTCGCGGCCAGCACCATGGAGATGGTCTTCATGGTGTCGTCCCACATGCCGAAGAGCCCGATCAGCACCAGGGTCAGCACGGAGCCGATCACCACGCGCAGGCTGCGGCTGGCGCCCCAGGCCAGGGCGGCGACGACGGCCAGGACGAGCAGCCAGGGGGTGCCCAGAAGCAATCGCTCGAACCAGATCAGCATGGTCTGCAGCGGGCTGAAGAGGCCCTCGATCATGTCGCCGTGGCTGCGGGTGAAGCTGCGAAAGCCGTCGTCGATGACGCGCTGCAACTCGCGCAGCCAGGCGCTTTTCAATTGGGGGAAGGAGGTGAGCCAGGTCATGGGATCCTCGCGCATGGGGCTGGGGGCCGGCCTGGGCGGCCGGGACCGGGAAAGGGTGGCGGCATCGGGCCGGACCGGGGTCGGGGCGGTCCCGCGGACCGGCCCGGAGGCCGGACCGAGGGGTGGTCAGGGCCCGACCCGAGAGCCGGACCGAAGGGGTGTCAGGGCCCGGACCCGAGCGCCGGCTGGGCCAGGGACCGGAACCGGGAGCCGGAGCGGGCCCCCGAGCCGAGAGCCGGAGCGGGGCCAGTCCTGGGCCGAAACCGAAGCCCGAGCGGGTCCGCAGGCCCGAGAGCCGGAGTGGGGTCAGGCCTGGGCCAGACCTGGGTCCGACCTGGGCCGGAACCGGAGCCGGAGCCGGCCCGACGGGCAGCCAGGGCCCGGACCGAGAGCCGGACCGCGACCGCGGGCCCGAGAGCCGGAGTCTCGCCAGACCAAGACCGGACCGGAGAACCGGCTGGGCCAGGCCAGGGCCCGGACCCGAGCGCCGGCTGGGCCAGGGACCGGAACCGGGAGCGGGTCCGCGGGCCCGAAAGCCGCTCCGCGGGGCCAGGCCTGGGCCAGACCTGGGTCCGACCTGGGCCGGAACCGGAGCCGGAGCCGGCCCGACGGGCAGCCAGGGCCCAGACCGAAGCCGGACCGCGACCGCGGGCCCGAGAGCCGAGAACTGGAGCCTCGCCAGACCAAGGCCGGACCGCAGAACCGGCTGGGCCAAGGCCCGGACCGGAAAGCCGGACCGACGGGCAGCCCGGCCCGGACCCGAGAGCCGGAGGGCGGGCCGGGGCGGACTTTCGGCCCACCCAGCCCGGCCGCGGGGCGCGCGGTCAGAGCGCGGCCTTGATCCTTTCGGCCGCCTCGGGCGTGACCCATTCGGTCCACGTCGCCTCGTTCTCGCGCAGGAACTGCCGCGCGCCCTCCTCGCCCTGCGCCTGGTTCTCGGTCATCCAGGCCATCAGCGCGTTCACCGTCGCATTCGTCCAGCTCCGCTTGGAAAGATAGTCCATCACCTCGGGCGGGGCGCTGTCGGCGAAGCGCTTGGCGACGACGGTCTGCACCTTGTCGGCCGGCCAGTCGTTCTTCCTGGGCTCGGCGCAATCGGCGTTCGAGGTGCAGTTCTGCCATTCGTCCCTGTCGAGCGCCACGCCGTGCTCCAGCTTGACCATCTCGTAGCGGCCCAGCAGCGCGGTCGGCGCCCAGTA
>NZ_VCBQ01000227.1:0-2252 GCF_006386455.1 Paracoccus sp. FO-3
GGCCAGGTCGCATCCGCACCCGGAGCTGCGCGATCGCACGATCTGGGGGGTGTTTCAGGACGAGCGTGCGAGCCTGGTGCCCTATGTCGGCCCCTTCGACGGCTTCCATGCCGTGCCCGCCTCGGTATCGAAGACCTGCCTGGTCCGGTTCGACAAGAACCGCTACTCGGTGGACGGTCGCGCTGTCGGTCGACCGCTCGAGATCCGCGCCTATGCCGAACGGGTCGAGTTCCGGCAGGACGGCAGGATCGTCGGCCAACCCATCCGCGCCTTCGGCCGCGACAGGCCATCTACGATCCGCTGCACGATATTCCGGTGCTGGCCCGCAAGCCCGGCGCCCTCTGGAACGGCGCTCCCTTCAAGGAATGGAAACTGCCGCCAGCGATCAGGCGCGTTCAGCGCAAGCTGGGCAAGATGCCAAACGGCGACCGGCAAATGGTCCAGATCCTGAGCATGATCCCGACCGACGGACCGGATGCAGTGGAATCCACTTGCGCGGAGGCCCTGAACGAAGGCGCCCCGGCGGCAGCTGTGGTCCTGCACATCCTGGCCCGGCATCGCGAACCGCCACCGCCGCTGACCATCGCCACGCCGGATGCGCTGCGGCTGGCCTGCGAGCCCGCGGCCGATTGCAAACGCTACGACAGCCTGAGGAGACCGAGCCATGGAAAGATCACAGGTGCTGGACGCGTCGTGTCGAAGACGCGCATCCCGCAAGACGGGCCGGCTGAAGCTCTACGGCATGAAAGCCGCCTATGATGAGATCATCGCCACGGCAGCGAAGCGACAGCCCGAGCCGCAGCAGATCGTCGGCGACCCCCGCCTTCGGGAGGCCGCGTGTTGGACCCACCTGCGGCGCGACTTCCATGGCGAATGGACTAAGACCAAATCCGTGATCGCCCGCGAGGCGCTCGACCGCATCGGCGTGCTCTATGACATCGAGCGGGAAATCGACGGCCGTCCTGCTGATATCCGTCTTGCCGCCCGGGAAAAACACAGCGCCCCAAAGGTCGAGGCCTTCTTCGCATGGTCCGAGAGCCAACTCTCGCTGATCCCGGGCAAGGGTGAATCTCGCCAAGGCCTTTCGTTACGGGCTCAGCCGTCGTGCCTCATTCAGCCTCTTCCTTGAGGACGGCCTGGTGGCGATCGACAACAATCCCGCAGAACGCGCCCTGCGCCCGATCGGTGCCGGGCGCCGCAACTGGCTCTTCGCTGGCGCTGATACTGGTGCCGAGACGCTGGCTCCCGCCATGACCATCATCGAGACCGTCAAGATGAACGGCCTCGCTCCGCAGGCCTATCTGGCCGACATCCTGACCCGTATCCACGATCACAAGATCAACCGGCTCGACGAACTCCTGCCGTGGAATTGGGCGCCGACGACCGAAACCTTGTCCGATACCGCCTGATGGCAACCGTCACCCATGTCCGCACCCTCGACTACGTCGCCAGGATGCTGGGCGAAGATCCCGAGCTGCTCGAAGCCATCGTCTCCAATGACGACAACCTGAGCTACGGCGCGAGCATCAGCGTCCATACCGGCCCAGACGACACCATCACCGCCCTGACCGATGACGGCATCGATGAACCGAAAGACATGCTCACGGCCGCGCGCATCACCACCAAAACCTGGCACGCGTTCCTCGACGACTTTGTCGATGACCAGAAAATCGTCACCCGCATCAAGGCACAGTCGCCGCGGGAACAATCGGCCGGTTACGCCGCGTGCCGTCGCATGCCTGCTGAAAACCTACGAGCGCCTGTTCTCTCTGCGGATGGGTTCGGTGTTCGATTAACTCTGACCCCAAAAGGCATCGACCCATCTGCTGCGGGGCTTCCTGGAGCCTAATCCGACCGGAGTACGGTCGTCCGGGGTGGCATGCATGCTCCGTCGGGCGACCAGCGGAGAATTTTCGCCTCCTGCGGCATGAAAACCTGTGTAGCATCCAGGATTGTCCCATCCTCGATCCGCGAATTCGCCGCCTGGGAGGTGGGTGAGCGTGAAAACCGTGACGCGTAAACGTCGCGGCTACAGTAGGATCAAAATAAATTGTTTAATATAAATCATCTGAGAAGCGATGATGCTGCGACGCAAATGAACACATATGATTATGGGAATAGGCATGACCGAATGTATGCGCGTGTGAATATTTATTTATACTGTATAATACGTTACATGGTTGCAGAAATATATTTCTACTTTATATTCACAGCCTTAGCGCGTAATGAGAATGGCGGTGCGAAATTAGTCC
>NZ_VCBQ01000228.1:0-2252 GCF_006386455.1 Paracoccus sp. FO-3
TATCTGGCCTGCGGCGTGACCGACATGAGGAAGGGAATCTCCGGGCTGGCTGCACTTGCCCAGGATGTTCTGCGCCAGAAGCCGGCCGGCGGTGCGGTTTTTGCATTCCGCGGGCGTCGCGGCGACAGGTTGAAATTGCTTCATTGGGATGGTCAGGGCTTCTGCCTGTATTACAAGGTGCTGGAGAAGGGGCGCTTTCCCTGGCCGATGCGCGGGGATGGTGCGGTTCGCCTGACCTCGGCGCAGCTGGCCATGCTGTGGGAAGGCATTGACTGGCGCAGGCCGGATTGGGGCGCGCCACCGGCCCGGGTGGGCTGATTTACCCTGCTAAAACGCCTTGTTTTTATGGCAATTTTGCCTGCCTTGTGGTAGGTGGGCGCATGTCGAATGCGGCCCAGACCCTTCCTGATGATCCGGCGCTTCTGAAGTCGCTGATCGCGGCGTTGCAGGCGGAAAACGCGAAGATCTCGGCCACGTTGCGCGCCCATGACCAGTTGATCCAGTCCCTGCGGCTGCGCATTGCCAGGCTGAAGAAGCAGGTCTTCGGCCAGTCCTCGGAAAAGATCGAGCGCGAGATCGAACAGCTGGAGCTGGCGCTCGAGGATCTCATGATCGCAGCGGCCGAAGGCCAGCCTGACGTCGTGAACGACGGCCAAAACGATGATGGGTTGGAAACGGCACCTGCCGATGAAGCTGCCGAGCGCCCATCCCGCCGACGTCCCCGGGTCTCGGACAGCACGCCGCGCGAGCGGCGGGAGCTCGACCCCGGCAGTTGCTGCCCCGATTGCGGCGGCGATTTGCGCCTGGTGGGCGAAGATGTCAGCGAGATGCTGGATCTGATCGCGGCACAATTGAAGGTTGTCCAGATCGCCCGCCTGAAAAAGTCCTGCCGCCGCTGTGAACGCATGGTGCAGATGCCGGCCCCCAGCCGGCCGATCCCCGGCAGCATGGCCGGTGCGAACCTGCTCGCCCACATCCTCGTCTCCAAGTTTGATGATCACCTTCCGCTTTATCGCCAGCATGAGATCTTCACCCGGATGGGCGCCGACATCCCGGACAGTACCTTGGTCGACTGGAGCGGTCGCGCCATGAAGGTGCTGGCACCGCTGATCGAGCGGATCGAGGCAGACGTGATGGCCAGCGACCTCCTTCATGCCGATGACACACCGATCCGGGTGCTGGATCGCGCGGGCCGCGACAAGGGATTGGGCAAGGGTGTGAAGAAGGGACGGATCTGGGCCTATGTCCGCGATCAGCGCCCTTGGGCAGGCACGTTGCCACCCGGCGCGGTCTATGCCTTCGCGCCGGACTGGAAGGAAGAGCATGTCCATCGCCACCTCGCCAACACCTGCGGCATCCTGCAGGCCGACGGCTACAAGGGTTATGCCAAGCTCTACGATCCAGGCCCGGACGGGACTCCCTGCCTGCGGGAGGCTGCCTGTTGGGCTCACCTGAGGCGCGACTTCCATGATGAATGGACCAAGACCAAATCCGCGATCGCCCGCGAGGCGCTCGACCGTATCGGCGCGCTCTATGACATCGAGCGGGAGATCACCGGCCATCCCGCCGATATCCGCCTTGCCGCGCGCCGGAAACACAGCGTTCCGAAGGTCGAGGTCTTCTTCGCCTGGTCAGAGCAGCAGCTCTCGCGGATCCCCGGCAAGGGCGATCTGGCCAAGGCCTTTCGTTACGGGCTGAGCCGCCGGGACGCTTTCAGCCTGTTCCTTGAGGACGGCCGGGTGGCGATCGACAACAATCCTGCCGAGCGCGCGCTGCGCCCGATCGGTGTCGGGCGCCGCAACTGGCTCTTCGCCGGTGCGGATACCGGAGCCGAAACGCTGGCCCGCGCCATGACCATCGTTGAAACCGCCAAGATGAACGGCCTGGACCCCCAAGCCTATCTGGCCGACATCCTGGCCCGCATCCATGATCACAAGATCAATCGGCTCGACGATCTGTTGCCCTGGAACTGGTCGCCGCTGCCCTCCGCCCTGCACGAGGCCGCCTGATGGCAACCGTCACCCACGTCTGCACCCTCGACTACATCGCAAAGATGCTGGGCGAAGACCCCGAGCTTCTCAAAGCCATCGTCTACAACGACGACAACCTGACCTATGGCTCGATCATCAGCGTCTATACCGGCCCGGATGACACCGTCACCGCCCTGACCGATGACGGTATCGATGAACTGAAAGACATGCTCAGGGACGCGCGCATCACCACCGAAACCTGGCACGCGTTCCTCGACGACT
>NZ_VCBQ01000229.1:0-2240 GCF_006386455.1 Paracoccus sp. FO-3
CCGCCCATGCCCGCCGGCAGGGCCACCCCGCCCTGCGCGCCGAGGTCCAGGCCGGCAATCGCGCCGGGCTGGCGGCATGGCGGGCGATGGGCTTCCAGCCGCAGGACCGCCAAAGGCTGGGCTGGCCCTGGTCGGCGCCGGCCCATGTGCTGCGGCTGCCGCTTTAGCGCGCGCCCGCCCCCTCTGCCCCGTCGGCCCCCTCGGCCTGGGTGCCGGCGCGGCCCAGCATGCCGGTCACCTGCGCCAGCAGGGTAAAGGCCCGGCCCGAGCGGGTCTCGGCCAGCGCGGCCAGCAATTGCGGGTCGCTGTCCTGCACCTTGCGGCTCATCAGCCGGTCGAAATGGCGCAGGAAATGATGGGCGACGTCGCGAAACACCTCGTCGCCATGCAGCATCGCCCCGGCGCTGGCCAGGGCGGCCTCGTCGCGAATCACCGCCAGGTCGGCCACGGCCTCGCCGCGCGCGCCCTCGGCAAAGCGGCGCCACAGGACGGGATCGGCCTCGGGGACGGCCAGCTCGTCCATGTAGACGCCCTGTCCCGCCAACAGCGTGACCACGTCCTGCGCCGCCCGGATCAGCCGGGCCATGCCCGGATCGGCCAGCGCCAGCCGCAGGCAGCGAATCGCCTCGCGATCCTCGGGACCGTCGGGAAAGTTCAGCGCATGGAACAGCTCGGCCGGCGTCAGCTGGGCCGCGGGCGGCGAATCCAGCTCCAGGCTGGCCTGCCGCGCATCCGCGGCAGAGGGCCGCGGCGCGGGCGGCACCATGCCGCGCCGCGCGGCCGGCGCGGAAACGGGGGCGGAGGACGGCGCGGCCGCGCGCGGCTCGGCCATGGGTTCGCCGGCCATGCCCTGGTCCTGCATCCGGGCCAGCATGGCGCGCAGCTCCTCGGCCTCCTGGCGCAGGAGCAGCAGGCTGCGCGCCGACCAGACCGCCAGCCAGACCAGCGCCAAGGGTAGGATCACGCCCACCAGCCAGACCAGCCAGCCCGCCGCGCCCTGCCCTTCGGCCTCCGGGCCGAAAAGCGCAAACAGCCCGACCAGCGCCAGCCAGGCCAAGCTGACCCCCGCGCCGATCGCCAGCACGCGGTTGCGGGCCTGTTCGACGGCCAGCCTGCGCAGCGGATCAAGCGAGTCCATGCGCCCGGCCCCTTCCTTCAGACATAGCGGATCGAGATGATCTCATAGGATTTCCCGCCCCCCGGCGTCACCACCTCGACGCTGTCGCCCTCGTCCTTGCCGATCAGGGCGCGGGCCAGGGGCGAGCGGATGTTCAGAAGCCCGCGCTCCAGGTCCGCCTCGGCCTCGCCGACGATCTGGTAGGTGCGCTCTTCCTCGGAATCCTCGTCGAGCAGGGTGACGGTGGCGCCGAACTTGATCGAGCCGTTCAGCCGGCTCGGGTCGATGACCTCGGCCCGCGAAAGGATCATCTCCAGTTCCTTGATGCGGCCCTCGACGAAGCTCTGCTTTTCGCGGGCGGCGTGATATTCGGCATTTTCCGACAGGTCGCCATGCTCGCGCGCCTCGGCGATGGCGCGGATCACCGCCGGGCGCTGGACCGAGCGCAGTTCGCGCAGTTCCTCGTCCAGCTGGTCGTAGCCCGCGCGGGTCATCGGTATCTTTTCCATTCCAGTCCTTCCGGTCGCAACGGTGCGACGCCAGTCAACGCGAAACAAGCTGTTGGAACGCCCCCGGCCATCGGCCGGGGGCGCCCGCTGAAAATCCGAGGGGCATCGTGGCGCGATCCCGTCCCTGTTTCAAGTCCCGCCGGATGCGATCCGCGGCAGCCTGCCGAGAAAACGTCGCAAGTTGATTATCATGCGTCGCGTTAAGATTGCCCGCAAGAATATTACGCGCTAGGTCTTGCGCCCAGATTGTCGAGCTAGGGAAGTTGGGGGCCGAGCCATGTCCGAAATTGAACGCGAGTCGATGGAATACGACGTTGTGATCGTCGGCGGCGGCCCGGCGGGGCTGTCGGCGGCGATCCGGCTCAAGCAGGTGAACCCGGAGCTTTCGGTGGTGCTGCTGGAGAAGGGCTCGGAGATCGGCGCGCATATCCTCTCGGGCGCCGTGCTCGACACCGCCGGCCTCGACAAGCTGATCCCGGACTGGAAGGACAAGGGCGCGCCCGTCAGCACCGAAGTCACCCAGGACAATTTCTACATCCTCGGCCCGCAGGGCCAGGTCCGCGTGCCGAACTGGCCGATGCCGCCCTTGATGTCGAACCACGGCAAATACATCG
>NZ_VCBQ01000023.1:0-58810 GCF_006386455.1 Paracoccus sp. FO-3
GTAGTCGATCACGCGCTTCACGGGGACGAGAAGCTTCATGGTTTTTCCCTTCCTTGTTCGCATGCCGTCGCGGATCAGTTCCGCAGCGGCTTGCCGGTCCCGAGCATGTGTTCCATCCGCGCCCGCGTCTCGGGCCGGTCGACCAGCTCGAACAGCACCTGCCGCTCGATCGCCATGTTCTCGGCATCGCTGCGGCTGCCGCCGCCGCCCAGGACGCGGGCCAGGCCCCGCAGCACATGGCGGTCGTAATCCGAACCCTCGCCGGCCAGGTCGGAAAGATCGAGCCCGTCGGGCGGCGTCACCGCCAGCCCCGCGGGCGGAGCATAGCCCTGCCGGGCCATTTCGACCGCCATCCGGTGCGCGGTGGCCAGCAGCAGGTCGCGGTTCATCACCAGCCGGTCCTGCGGCAGCAGGATGCCCGCCGCAAGCGCCTCTTCGGCCGAGCCGGATTGGGATGCCGCAAAGATCGTCGCGGCCGCACGCCGCGCCGCATCGTCGGGAACCAACCCGGCCTGCAATCCGCGCGCCAGCAGGCTGGTGCAGCCGCCCCAGGCCGGGATCAGGCCGACCAGCACCTCGGGCAGGCCCATATGCACCTCGGCATGGGCGACGATGCAATCGGCGTGCAGCGCCAACTCGCAACCGCCGCCCAGCGCAAAGCCGTGAACCGCCGCGACGACCGGCGCGGGCGCATGGCGCAGGCCCAGGAACAGGCGCTGGCCGCGGTCGATGAAGGCTTCCAGTTCGTCGCGGCGCCCGCCCTCGATCAGCGAGAGGATGAAGCGCAGGTCCGCCCCGGCCGAAAAGGCGCGGGGATCGTCATTGCCGATCACCAACCCCTGCAGCCGCGCGCCCAGCAGGGGCAGCGTCTCTTCGATCACATCCAGCACCTCGGGGTGCAGGCTGTTCATCTTGGTGTGGACCTGCAACAGGCCGATGCCGCCGCCCGCATCCAGCAGCGAAGCCGAACCGTTGCCGAGGATGGCCCTGCCCTGCGCCCGCAGCCCGGCGGCCGTCAGCGGCACATCCCGCGCCGCGCCCGCGGCGGGTGCGGCAAGGAAATGCCCGTCGCGATAAAAGCCGCCCTTCTCGGTCGCCTGCGCCAGCAGCGTGGGAACGGGCAGGCCGGCCGAATGCAGATGCGCCGCCACCCGATCCAGCCCCCACCTGTCGGCCAGCACGAAAGGGCCCTGCCGCCAAGCATATCCCAGCTGCATGCCGGCATCGACATCCGACGGGTCGGCGGCGATTTCGGAGGCGTGATCGGCGGCATAGGCCACCACCTCGCCCAGCACGGCGCGGGCATAGCCGCCATGCCGGCCGGGATCGGCCAGCAGCGCCGCCAGGTCCTTGCCGCCGCCGGGCAGCTCGCCCGGCGCGACGGGCGCGGCGGGACGCCAGTCGCCGGTCGCAAGGTCGCTGGCCTCGAGCCCCGCCTCGGTCTTGCGAAAGAAGCCGCCGCCCGGCTTGCGGCCGAAGCGGCCCTGCCCGACCAGGGTGCGAAACAGCGGATCGGCCGCGATGTCATAGCGGTGGAAACGGTCCGTCGCCGGCAGTCCATCGACCAGGCTGCGCCAGACCTGCGGCACCAGGTCGAGGCCGATCAGGTCGAAAAGCCCGAAGACGCCGGTGCGGGGGATACCCATCGCCTGGTGGACGGCATCCGCCTGTTCCACGGTCAGGCCGTGTTCGCGCGCCAGCAGCGCGGCGGCGGCCATCCAGAAGCAGCCGATGCGATTGGCCACGAAGCCGGGCGTGTCGCGGCAGTCGATGACGGTCTTGCCCAGCAGTTGCTGGGCCGCCTGCCGCGCGCGCTGCAGCAGCGCCGGATCGGTTTCCGGGGTCGAGACGATCTCGAGCAGCGGCATCAGCCGGGGCGGGTTGAAGAAATGCGTGATCAGGAAGGCGCGGCGGAAGGCGTCGGACATGCCCTCGACCAGTTGCGAATGCAGCAGGGTCGAGGTGTTCGAGGACACGATCGACCCCGGTTTGCGCAGCGCGTCGATGCGCGCGTAAAGGTCGCGCTTGATGTCCAGGCGCTCGACCACCGCCTCGACGATCCAGTCGGCCTCGGCCAGAAGCGGCAGGTCGCGAACGACATTGCCGGTGACGACGCGGCCCGGACCGGCCGGCCCCATGAAGCCCTGGATCCTGACCTGCCGGGCCAGCCCCGCCTGCGCGGGGGCATCCGGCGCGCCGCCTTCGGGCCCCGGCATGTCCAGCAATATGACCTTCAGCCCGGCATTGGCGAATTGCGCGGCGATGCCGCCCCCCATCGCCCCGGCGCCGATCACCGCGACGCAGGCGATGTCGCGCGGCAACCCGGCCCAGAATGCCTGGCTGGCCATCATCTTGGTCATGTCTGTTTCCCCCTCAGTTGCCGGTGAACCGGGCCGGCCGTTTCTCGAAAAAGGCGGAAAGCGCCTCGGCGAAATCCGCGGTTGCGGCACAGGTCTTGAAGGCCTGCTTCTCGGCCTCCAGCGTCGCGGCGTAATCCCGCCCGAAACTGTCGCGCAGCAGATGCTTGAGCGCGCCTGAGGCACCGGGGGCAAGGCCGGCGAGGCGCGCGGCAAGCCTTGCACCTTCTTCTTGCAGCGCCGCGTCGGGGACGACGCGGTTCACCAGCCCCCAGTCCAGCGCCTGCCCGGCCGGCACGGCGCTGCCTTCCAAGGCGATCCAGGCGGCGCGGCGCAGCCCGACGATGCGGGGCAAGGCCCAGGTGATGCCGCAATCCGCCGGCGCGCCGACCCCCAGATAGGCAAAGCTCAGCACCGCCGATTCGGCGGCCAGCGCAAGATCGGCCGCCAGGGCCAGGGACAGGCCCGCCCCCGCGACCGGCCCGTGCAGAAGCGCGACGGTCAGCGCATCCGATTCGGCCAGCCGCGCCAGGGCGCGGTTCATCGGCGCGATGATCGCCTCGGCCTCGGCGGCGCGATCCTCGGCACGGCGAAAGGCGGCAAGGTCGCCCCCCGCCATGAAGGCCCGGCCGTTGCCCGAAAGCGTCAGCACCCGCACCCCCGCGTCCAGGGCCTGGGCGACGGCGGCCTCGAAGGCGCGCGCGGTGGCCTGGTCGATGGCATTGAGCGCCTGGGGCCGGTCGAAGACGATGCGCCCCAGTGCGGCGTCGAGATGCAGTCGAAGAGGTTCGGTCATCGCAACTCCTTGCAAAAGCCCGCAATGGCGGCGGGCTGGAAAGCCCCTCCTGCCGCGCCCTGATTGCCATGGCCGGCGCGGCTGGGCAAGGTAAATATATACAAACATCTCCTATAAAAATACAATTATCGGAGCGATCCTGCGACAGCAGCAGCTTCTGCGCCGCAGCTATATAATATTTTTCATTGATTCTATGTATTCATATGATAGTTGATACATACACAATTGCTGCCAGCCGGCCCTGCTGCATCGCCGCGGAAGGGTCGCAACAAGGGATCATCCATGAACGACATCGTCATCCTGTCCGGGGTTCGGACCGCCATCGGCGGCTTCGGCGGAGCGCTTTCGGGGCTTGCGCCGCACGCCTTGGGCGTCATCGCCGCCCGCGCCGCCATCGAGCGCGCCGGCATCGAGCCCGCCCGGATCGGCACGACCGTCTTCGGCCATGTCATCAATACCGAGCCGAAGGACATGTACCTGTCCCGCCTTGCCGCCATCGGCGCGGGCGTGCCCGACACCACCCCGGCCCTGAACGTGAACCGGCTTTGCGGCTCGGGTGTGCAGGCGGTGATCTCGGCCACGCTGGCCCTGCGCCATGGCGAGGCGGATTTCGCGCTGGCCGGCGGCGCCGAATGCATGTCGCGGGCGCCCTATGCCGTGCAGGCGGCGCGCTTTGGGCAAAAGATGGGCGATGCGGCGATGGTGGACATGCTGGTCGGCACGCTCAGCTGCCCCTTCGGCACCGGCCATATGGGCGTCACCGCCGAGAACGTCGCAGCCGAGCATGGCGTCTCGCGCGCCGATCAGGATGCTTTCGCGCTGGAAAGCCAGCAGCGCGCGGCACGGGCCATCGCCGCGGGCCATTTCAGGGACCAGATCGTGCCCGTCGAGCTGCAGAGCCGGCGCGGGGTGGAGCTGTTCGACCGCGACGAACACCCCAAGGAAACCTCGCTGGCCGCGCTGGAGCAGCTGAAGCCGGTGTTCCGCAAGGACGGTTCGGTCACGGCCGGCAATGCCTCGGGCATCAACGACGGCGCGGCGGCCTTGGTTCTGGCCCGCGCGGATGCGGCCGAAAGGCTGGGTCTGACGCCGATCGCGCGCATCCTGGACCATGCGATCGCCGGGGTGCGGCCCGAGGTGATGGGCATCGGCCCGGTCCCGGCGGTCCGGCAATTGCTTGAGCGCACCGGGCTGAAGGCCGCCGATTTCGACGTGATCGAATCGAACGAAGCCTTTGCCGCCCAGGCGGTTGCGGTGACGCGGGCGCTGGACCTGGACCCGGCCCGCGTCAATCCCAACGGCGGCGCCATCGCCCTGGGCCATCCGGTCGGCGCGACGGGCAGCATCCTGCTGGTCAAGGCAATCAACGAACTCAAGCGCATCGGCGGGCGCCGCGGCCTGGTGACGATGTGCATCGGCGGCGGACAGGGCATCGCCCTGGCCATCGAGATGAACTGAAGGGTCCGAAACCGGACCCTGGAATTTGATGCAGGCTGCGTGGAAACGCGGCCTGCCTGGTCGTTCCGTTTCATACAACCGATTGAAATAACATCAATAATTCTCATTCGTCCTGCAAATAATCCTTGCCCGTTGAACACATTTTTGTCAGTTTCAGTATGCGCAATATGAATATTTGTATGCGTAACTGGGGAGATTCGACAAAGGACCGCCGCCCGCAATTCGGGCGTGACCGTTCCAGCGGATCGACGACACCGCCATGTCCAGGCAAGGACGGTTTGGGAGGAATGGAATGAAAATCAAGGGAAAGATCGGCTCCGTCAGCCAGATGGCCGCGGCAGTCCTGATCGGAGGGACAGGCGCGGCAGCCGCGCAGGATCTGACGGTTCTGGAGGCACGCATTGCCGCGCTGGAGAACCGCCAGGCCGAAAGCGGCCAGTTGACCCTGGCGCCCGGTGTAAAACTGACGTTTTACGGGTATACGAAACTCGACCTCATCACGGACAACAATTATGATCTGGGCGCGACCACCGGGGCCATGGCCGGGGTGACGGCCGGCAGCCCGCTGGAGGGTTCGGGCTCGAATGCCCATGCCTATGAAAGCCGGCTGGGCCTGCGCGCCAGCATCGACACCGACATCGGCGAGGTGAAGCTTACGCTCGAAGGGGACTTCTTCGGCAGCGGCGGCAATTTCCGCCTGCGCCACGCCTATGGCGAGGTCGGGCCGCTGCTGGCGGGCCAGACCTGGACCAACTGGGTGCCGGCCGAAGGCGGCCCCGCCGCGGTGCAGGACTTCAACGGGCTGGCGGGCGGCAGCTATTACCGCACGCCGCAGGTCCGCTATACCTTCCGGCCCAACGACCAGTGGCGCTTCGCCGTCGCGCTGGAAGAGGATTACGCGCCCGGCACCGCCTCGCGCGTCGCCGTGTCCGGTTTCGCGGGCTATGCCAACGGACCGCTGAAGATCGGCATGGGCGCGATCTCGCGCGGGCTGGAGACCAGCAGCTTCGGCGACGTCACCGGCTTCGGCTATGCCATCGGCGCCGATTACGAGGCCTGGCAGGGCGGCAAGCTGCATGCGCAATATATCGGCGGCAAGGGGATCTCGACCCTGCTGAACAACGCCGGCTTCTCGGGGCTGGAAGTGGGCACCGCGGGCAAATACGCCTTTGACGTCGATGCCGCGGGCGACCCGGTCAAGGCCAAGGGCGTGAAGCTGGGCGTCACCCAGAAGCTGGGCGAGAAAAGCGACCTTTCGCTGGCGCATGGCTTCCAGCGGTTCGACGATTTTGCCGGCGCCCTGGGCAGCCATACCAAGGAAATCAACTCGACCCACGTGACCTATCGCTATTTCGCAACGAAATCCGTGATGCTGGCGGCCGAGGCGGCCTATGTCGAGCGCGAGCAGTTCGACGGGGCGAGCTTCGACAATACCCGCCTGCAGGGCGTGGTGAAGTTCACCTTCTGAAACACCAAGGCCCGCCATGCCGGCGGGCCTTGTCCTTTCGCGAGGTTGGTCCTTTCGCCTGGGCCGAGCGGGCTCAGACCGTATCCATGCTGCCCAGGATGACGCTGGTCTGCGAGGACAGCACCCCGCCGTTGCCGTGGCACAGCGCAAGATCGGCCGCCGCCAGCTGGCGCTCGCCCGCCTCGCCGCGGATCTGGCGCACGGCCTCGACCAGCGTGAACAGCCCATACATGCCCGGATGCACGCAGGACAGCCCGCCGCCATTGGTGTTGACCGGCAGCGCGCCGCCTGGCGCGATGGCCCCGTCCTGCACGAAGCGGCCGCCCTCGCCCTTGGGGCAAAAGCCCAGGTCTTCGAGGAACAGGATCGTGTTGATGGTAAAGGCGTCGTAAAGCTGCACCATGTCCATGTCGGCGGGGCCGTAGCCCGCGGCGGCATAGGCGCGCTGGCCCGACAGCTTGGCGCCGGTGACGCAAAGATCCGGCATGGCGGCGATTTCCTTGTGCGTGGTCTCGGCCCCGGCGCCCAGCACCGCCACCGGCTTCTTGCGCAGGTCGCGGGCGCGGGCCCGCGAGGTCACGACCACCGCCGCCGCCCCGTCCGTGACCAGGCAGCAGTCCAGGGCCCCCAGCGGCGAAGAGACGATACGCGCGGCCAGGTATTCCTGCATGTCCAGCGGCTCGCGCCGGAATGCCTCGGGGTTCAGCTGCGCCCAGGCGCGCGCGGCCAGCGCCACCGCGCCCAGCTGCTCCCTGGTGGTGCCATAGTCGTGCATGTGGCGGCTGGCGGCCAGCGCATAGCCGCCGATGGGCATGCGCGCGCCATGCGGCGCCTCGTAGACCGAGCCGCGCAGGGCCGAGACCAGCCGTCCCGCCGCCGACCGCTGGTTCGAACCATAGCAGATCAGCGCCGTGTCCATGTATCCGGCCGAGATCATGAAGCAGGCCGTCATCAGGTGATTCAGAAAGGACGAACCGCCGGTGCGGTTGTTGTCCACGAACCGGGCGCCGACACCCAGATATTCCGCAACCGCCAGCCCGCCCAGCAGATCCTCGGGCAGGCAGGTGAAAAGCCCGTCCACGTCGGCAAGGCCCAGGCCCGCATCTTCGAGCGCCAGAAGCCCGGCCCTGGCGGTCATCTCGAGCGCGCTGTAGCCCTCGCACAGGCCGATGCCGAAGGTGGCGGCCCCGGCGATGGCGCAGGCGGCGCGCGGAAAGGCCTTATCCTTCATCCTGTTCCCCTTGCGGCACGAAGAACACATGCGGCGGATCGCTTTCGCCGGCGATCACCGCGCGCAGGCGCTGGCCGATCGCGACCGGGGCCACGGCCTCGATCCGCGACAGCAGGCGGAAACCCTCGTCCATCTCGACGATGGCGATGATGCGGCTGGGCGCGGGCGGCTTTTGCGGCTGCTCGGTCACGGCATGGACCCGGCCCCGGCCCGAGGATTGCGCCCATTCCAGCGCCGCCCCGTCGCCGGGCGCGGCTAGGCGGGGCGGAAAGACCGCCCGCCCCTCGGCCGTGCGCTGATAGCAGAAGCGGCCATCGCGCAGGGCTTGCAGATATTCGGCCTCGGGGCCCAAAGACGCTGTGGATGGTGATGCCATGCCTGCCCTCAGATGATCGCTTCGTCGCGCAGCTTCTCCAACTCCTCGGCGGAAAGCGAGAGGCATTGCCGCAGCACCTCGTCGCTATGCTCTCCGGCAAGCGGGGGGGCCGAGCGATAGCTCACCGGCGTCTCGGACAGCCGCAGCGGGCTGCCGACCAGACGCACGGTGCCGGTGACGGGATGCTCCATGGTCACGAACATGCCGCGCGCCTGGAGCTGGGGATCCTCTTCGATGTCGGGCATCTCGTTGATCGGCCCGCAAGAGACCTTGGCGGCAAGGATCCTTTCCATCCAATGCGCGCGCAGGTTGGTGGACAGCACCGCGTTCATCTCGGCCGTCAGCGCCACGCGGTTCTCCAGCCGGTCGCGCGAGCGCAGAAAGCGCGGATCCTCGGCCCATTCCGGGTGGCCCAATGCGCCGGCCAGCCGGGCGAACTCGCGGTCGTTGAAGGTCGCGATCAGGATGAAGCCGTCGGCGCATTCGAAGACGCCGTTCGGCACCGCGGTGGGATGTTCGTTGCCGGTGCGGGGCAGCGGTGCGCGCGCGTTCAGCCACGAGCCGATATTGTTCATCAGCAGCGCCACCTGGCTGTCGAACAACGCGATGTCGATATGCTGGCCCTGCCCGCCGTTCTGGCGATGCAGCAAGGCCGCAAGGATGGCGATGGCGGCATTGTTGCCGGCGGTGATGTCGGCGATGGGCACGCCCACGCGGGTCGGGATGCCGCCATCCGCCTCGGGCTGGCCGGTGACGGCCATCTGCCCGCCCATGGCCTGCACCAGGTAGTCATAGCCCGAACGGTCGTTATAGGGCCCGGTCTGCCCGAAGCCGGTGATCGAGCAATAGATCAGCCGGGGGTTGAGCTTGCGCAGATCCTCGTAGCCCAGCCCGTATCGCGCCAGGGTGCCGGTGCGGAAATTCTCGATGAACACGTCCGATTCGGCGGCAAGCCGGCGCAGAAGCGCGGCCCCCTGCGGGCGCGAGAAGTCCAGCCCGATCGAGCGCTTGTTGCGGTTGACCATCTGGAAATAGGTCGATTGCTCGGGCGCGCCGGGGCGGCCCTCGACCCAGGGCGGGCCCAGGGTGCGCAGGTCGTCGCCATCGCCCACGCGCTCGATCTTGATGACGTCGGCGCCCAGGTCGGCCAGGGTCTGCGCCGCCAGGGGTCCGGCCACGACCCGCGTCAGGTCCAGCACCCGGATGCCCGAAAGCACGCCCCGGCAGTCGATCCGGCCTTGGCCGACCGTCGCATCGGTGGCGCATATGTCGAGTTCTTGCATGTCTGTCTGTAGGGTCATGGTTCCTCTGCCCAAGGCTATGCCAAGCAACTTCCGCTTGATTGAATATACAATAGCAATGATTCATTATACAAGAAAAGTATTGTTATTGTTTTTCTCTAGCGGGCATGTAATATTCCGGCAGCAAGCGAAGAACGTCAGCGGAGAGCGCAATGGATCTGCGGTTGAGGGGCCTGAAGGCGGCAGTGACCGGGGGAACTCGGGGAATCGGCAATGCGATCGTGCATGTTCTGGCCGAGGAAGGCTGCGCCCTTGCCACCTGCGGCCGCGCGCCCGAGCGCATCGAATCGCTGCGCCGACAGATGGACGCCGCCGGAGTCCGTTTCCATGGCGAAACCGTCCAGGGACGCGACGGCGAGGCCATGCGCAACTGGATGAGGAACTCGGTCGAGGCCCTGGGCGGGCTCGACATCTTCATCGCCTCGCTGTCCGCCGGCGGCGGCACGGACGAGGAACGCTACTGGTATCGCAATTTCGAGATCGACCTGATGTCCGCCGTCCGCGGCGTCGAAGAGGCGTTGCCCGCCCTGCGCCGGTCGCAAAGCCCCTCGATCCTGATCCTGGCGACCATGGCCGCGTCCGAGACCTTCGTCGCGCCCATGGCCTATAACGCCATCAAGGCGGCGCTCGTCACCTGGTCCAAGCAGCTTTCCCAGCAGCTTGCCCCCGAGGGCATCCGCGTCAACTGCCTGTCGCCCGGCCCCACCATGTTCAAGGGCTCGAACTGGGAAATGATCCGTGTCGCGCGGTCGCGCATCTATGACAACGCCGTCCGCCAGCAGCCCACCCGGCGCATGGGCACCGCCGAGGAGATCGCGCGCTCGGCCGTGTTCCTGGCAAGCCCGGCCGCGTCCTGGTGCAACGGATCGCATCTGCTGGTGGACGGCGGCTTTTCCAAGCGCGTCCCGTTTTGAATCTCAGGAAGGTTCCTTTCATGGCCATCGAACGCATCAAGCCGACCGATTTCACCCGCACGCCGGCCACGCCTGCCGCGAAACCCGATTTCGGCACGGCGATGATCCCCAAGGAACGCTATACCTCGGCCGAATACATGCGCCTGGAATGGGAACGCATGTGGACCAAGGTCTGGCTGCTGGGCTGCCGGACGGACGACATCCCGAATCCCGGCGACTACCACGTCACCACCATCGGCAAGGAAGAGATCATCCTGGTCCGGCAAAAGGACATGTCGGTGCGCGGCTTCTACAACGTCTGCCTGCACCGCGGAAACCGCATCATGGTTGGCGAAGGCAACGCGACCAGTTTCAAGTGCCAGTATCACTTCTGGGAATACGGGCTGGACGGCGCGTTCGAGAACATCCCCGACCTCGAGACCTTCCCGCAGGGCGCGCCGCCCTGCAAGGGCCTGCGCGAGGTGAAATGCGACAGCTGGAACAGCTTCGTCTGGTTCTCGCTGGACCCCGAGGCCGAGCCGCTGCTGGACTATCTTGCGCCCCTGCCCGAGCACCTGGAACCCTATCACTTCGAGCGCATGGTCAAGGTCGCCGACATGACCGTGGAATGGGACTGCAACTGGAAGACCTCGGTCGATGCCTTCAACGAATCCTATCACGTGCAGGGCATCCACCCGGAATTGCTGTATTTCATCGAGGACAAGGACGTCCAGATCGACTGCTACGGCAGGCACAACCGCTATCTGGTGCCCTTCTCGACCATCTCGCACCGGGTCGAGGAAACCACCGAGATCCCGCATCTCATCAAGCACGCGATGAAAGAGGCGGGCATGAACCCCGCCGATTTCGACGGCCGCGTGACCGAGGTGCGCAAGGCGCTGCAAGCCTTCAAGCGCAAGCACGGCCCAGAAATGGGGCTGGATTACAGCGACCTGAACGACGACCAGCTGACGGATGATTACCACTACAACATCTTCCCGAACCTGACGCTGAACACCCATGCCGACGACCTGATGCTGTTCCGCCAGCGCCCGCATCCGACCGATCCCAACAAGATGTTCTTCGACCTGTTCATCTTCAAACTGCTGAAGAAGAACGAGCCGCGCCCGAAAAAGCCGCGCCACGAACAGTTCAGGCATGGCGAGAAATCGCTGGGCCTGGTGCTGGACCAGGACGCCTACAACCTGCCGGGGGTGCAGGCGGGGATGAACTCGGACAGTTTCGGCGGGCTGTGGATCGGCGACCAGGAACTGCGCATCCGCCATTTCCATCACGTGCTGGAATCCTATGTCGGATCGTGACGCCAAGCCCCCGCGCCGCTGGGAAGACCTGACCCTGGGCGAGGAAACCCGCTCGCGCGAGATGCTGGTCGAAGAACAGCCGATGATCGCGTTCGCCACGCGCTACGACCCGCAATTCTTTCACATGGACCCGGAAACCGCGGACCAGTCGCTGTTCGGCGGCGTGATCGCCAGCGGGCTTTACACCGCCTGCCTGTGGCGCATCCTGGATCACGAGGTGAATGGCGACATCGCCTGGGTCTGCGGCGTCGCCTGGGACAATGTGCGCTGGTCGCGCGCGGTGCGGCCGGGCGACCGGATCGTGGCGCATTCCCGAATCGAGGCGCTGCGCCCCTCGGCCTCGCGGCCCACCGTGGGGCTGGCGACGTTGCGCCACGCGCTTACCAACCAGGACGGCGAGACGGTGTTTTCCTTTGTCTCGACCGACATGGTCTATCGGCGGGAGGCTTAGGCGATGCGCCCCATGCGCCGGGTTCTGCTGGTGGTCGGCGGGCTTTACCACGACTTCGACTTCGTCCGGCTGGAACTGCTGGCGCATCTGGCCCGGCGCGAGCATCTGCGCGTCGATCTGCGCCACGACTATTCCGACCTGAACGCGCTGGAGCGTTGCGATGCGCTGATCACCTATACCGCCGCGCTTTTGCCCGACGCGGCGCAGACCGCGGCGCTGGCCAATTGGGTGGGGCGCGGCGGGCGCTGGTTCGCGCTGCACGGCACGAACTCGGCCATCCAGATCCGGCCCGACGGCACGGTGCTGACCCCGCCGATGGAGCCGCTGCTGTTCGACCTGCTGGGCAGCCAGTTCCTGGCCCATCCGGTGCCCGGCCGCTATCGCATCCGCCCGGTCGAGGCCCATCCGCTGACCGAAGGCATCGAGGCATTCTTCCTGGAGGACGAGCATTATCTCCAGCGCCATGCCGAGGGGAACCTGGTCCTGCTGGCCTCGGAGTTCCAGGGCGAGACAGCGCTGTTCCAGACCCGCGACTGGCCCAAGGGGCAGCATCAGAGCTTTTACCTGCGCCCGCGCGGCAGGGGCGGCGTGCTGTATCTGACCCCCGGCCATGCCAGGGGGCGCTATGACATGCAGCCCCTGGCCGACACCTATCCCTTCGTCGAGCGCGGCGCCTGGATCCTGCCGGTGTTCCACCGGCTGATCCGGCGCGGCATCGCCTGGCTCGACCGCGACCTGCCGGAGACCCTGCCATGACAAAGCCCGAGATCCTCGAGTTCCGCACCTCGGACGGGCTGCGCCTGGAGGCGGAAAGCTATGGCGCGGGGCCCACCATCCTGCTGGCCCATGGCGGCGGGCAGACCCGCTATTCCTGGCGCGGCGTCGCGCAGGCACAGGCGGAAAAGGGCTGGCGCACCGTCGCGCTGGATCTGCGCGGCCATGGCGCCAGCGATTGGGATCCGGCCGGGGACTACAGCCTGGAACGCTATGGCCGCGACATTGCCGAGGTCGCGCAGCAACTGGGCGGCGGCATCTATCACGTCGGCGCCTCTCTGGGCGGCAACGCAGCGCTGGCCGCGGTCGGCCGCTATGCGCCCGAACTGTTTCGCGCGCTGGTGCTGGTCGATGTGGTGCCGCAGGTGGACAAGACCGGCGTGGCCGAGGTGCTGGGCTTCATGGGCAGCCACCTGGACCAGGGCTTTGCCGACCTGGACGAGGCATCGCGCGCCGTCTCGGCCTATCGCAAGCAGGCGCCGCGCCCGGCCGGCCAGGCCTCGGGGCTGGCGCGCTATCTGCGCAGGCGGGACGACGGGCGGCTGGTCTGGCATTGGGATCCGGCCTTCGTGCGCGGCAGGCGCCACGGACGGCTGACGCCGGACCTGGCGCAGCGGCTGGACCGCGACCTGCGCAACATCACCTGCCCGGTCCTGCTGCTGCGCGGGCTGGACAGCAACCTGGTCACGGACGAGGCCGAGGCCGCCTTTCGCCGCAGCGCGCCCGAGGCGCTGGTCTGGCACGTCGACGATGCCGGGCACATGGTCGTGGGCGACAACAACTCGCAATTCGCGGGCGATCTGGACCGTTTCCTGAACCTGGTCCGCAACCGCGAAACAGCCATCGCAAACCAGGGGAGAGCGAATGCCTAGACTCGAGGGAAAGCGTGCCGTCATCATCGGCGCCGCCGGCAAGGACAATCTGGGCCAGGTGCTGGCCCGCCGCTTTGCCGCCGAGGGCGCGCAAGTCACCGTCGCCGGCCGCCACCAGGACGTGCTGGCGGAACTGGCGGCCGAGATCGGCGGCCATGCCGTCACCGCCGACATCACCCGGACCCAGGACAACGAGGCCCTGGCCGAGGCGGCCCTGGCGCGGATGGGCGGCATCGACATCGCCGTGAACTGCACCGGCTGGGGGCTGCTGGTGCCCTTCCTCGACACTACCCGCGACGAGCTTGAGCAGATGACGCGGCTGCAATTCGTCGGCCCGTTCGAGTTCTTCCAGTCCATGCTGCGGCGGATGGCGGATGGCGGGTCGATCGTCCAGGTTTCTTCGGCCACGGCGCGGATCATGATGGACGACCACGCCGCCTATATGGGCACCAAGGCCGGGATGGACCACGTCATCCGCTGCATCGCCAACGAGTTCGGCGCGCGCGGCATCCGTGCCAATTCGGTCTCGCCGGGCTTTACCGCCTCGCCCATGACCGGCCGCGCGGCAAGGAACGATGCGGTTGTCGGCGCATTCGCGCGGGAATACCCGCTGGGCCGCGTGGGCACGCTGGAGGACACGGCCGAAGCGATCGCCTGGCTTTGCACCGATGCCTGTTTCCTGACCGGCGAGAACCTGCAAGTCAACGGCGGGCTGACGCTGCGCCGCAACCCCACCAATGCCGAGATCGCAGGCGCCGTGCGGGCCGCGAAGGCCGCCCGCGCCGCCGCGCAATAGTTCCCTCCGCCGGCGGGCCGCACATCGCGCCCGACGGCACTTCAAGGCCCCGATCCGATGGACCGGGGCCTTTTTTATGCGCAAGGGTGGGACGGCCAGCCGTCAGCCAGCGATGCAGGCCGAGCGGCGCGCGGCCATCATCTGCTTGATGTCGAAATATTCCTCGGCCGCGAATTCGCGCGACAGCCGGAACTTCTGGATCTTGGTGGTGGACATCGGCCATTCGGTCACGAAGCGCACATAGCGCGGCACCTTGTAGCTGGCGATGCGGCCCAGGCAGTAATCCACCACCTCCGCCGCCGTCAGCCGCGCGCCCGGCCGCAGTTCGACATAGGCCGCCGCGACCTCGAACAGATGGCCGTCGGGCACGGCGATGACCTGGGCCAGCTCGATGTCCGGGTGGGTGCAGAGATAGCTTTCGATCTCCAGCGCGGCGACGTTCTCGCCGCCGATCTTCAGCATGTCCTTGAGCCGGCCGTCATAGGTGACGATCCCCCCGGCATCGACATAGCCAAGATCGCCGGTGCAAAGCCAGCCGTCCGCGCGCAGCACCTGCGCCGTCGCCGCCTCGTCCTTGAGATAGCCGCTGAACCGGCAAAAGCCGCGCAGCCGCAATTCGCCGCGGGTGTCGGGCGGCAGGCGCCGGTCGGTCTCGGGGTCGAAGGCGGCGATCTCGAGCCCGTCGAAGGCCTTGCCGGAATGGGTGAAGGGATCGTCCGCCTGATCCCAGGGATCGGACCAGACCGGAACGCCGCTGCCCTCGGTCAGCCCGTAGGCATTGACGAAGCGCACCCCCGGCAGGCTGTCGGCATAGCGCCGCAACAGGTCCGCCGGCCCCACGCAATGCAACAGCCGGACCGAGGACAGGTCGGCCTCGGCAAAGCCCGGATCGTTCAGGATGCCGCCAACGATGGTGGGGAAGGACACATAGGCGAATGTCGCCCGCTCGTCCTGCATCTGGCGCAGCGCCTCGTGCGGCTTGAAATGGCCGGTGCAGATCTGCATCGCGCCCGCGGCCCGGCAGGCGGCCATCGGCAGCATCGAGGACATGTGGAAGAACGGCATCGGGTTATAGACCACGTCCTCGGGGCCCAGCCGGAAGCGCCGGGCAAAGGACATGCCGATCTGCGACAGGTTGCGGTGGCTCAGGATGCAGGCCTTGGGATGCGCCGTCGTGCCCGAGGAATAGATGATCAGCGCATCGCTTTGCGACGGGATCTCGTCGCGCAGCCGCCGGGCCTGGTCCAGATGCGCGGGCGTCGCGGCAGCCAGGAAGGCGGCCTCGTCTGGCCAAGCCGTCTCGTCGGGGTCGCCGAAGTTGAACAGGCGGCGCAGATGCGGCGCGGCCGCAAGCGACAGCGGCGCCTTGCCGTCCCAGCCCTGCAATTCGGGATAGATCCGCACCAGCATGGCGCGGAAGTCCATGAAGGACCTGGCCTGGCCGCCGATGAACAGGAAACCGGCCTCGGCATGGTCCAGCGCATAGACCAGGTCCGCCTCCTTGAAGCGGGCGTTCAGCGTGATGGCGCAGGCCCCGATCATGCCCGCCGCGTAAAGCAGCTTGACGTATTCCACCGAGTTCGGCCCCAGGATGCCGATGCGCGTGCCCGGCCCCGCCCCCTGCGCCAGAAGCGCCGCGGCATAGCGTTCGGCCTCGGCCAGCATCTGCGCATAGCTCAGCCGCTCGCCGTCCAGCAGCAGCAGCGGCCGGTCGGGCCAGCGGCTTGCGGATTGCGCCAGCACCCGCGCATTGGTGTGCTGCCCCGCGGCTTCGACTTCGGCCGGGGGCGTCAGGGTGTTTTCGCTTTGCGACATGGTCTTTCCTTAAACTTGGGCCGGCGCGCCCGCCGCCCATTCACGCGCGGCAGGGCTCAGCAGCCAGTCGAGGGCGTTTCTCAGCAGCTTGCGGAAGGCCGGATTGGCGAAGGTCGCGCCGTCGTTGCCGCATTGCAACGTGACCGTGGGCGACCGGCCGGAAACCTTGGCCCAGCCGATCAGGTCGGTGCCCCGCGGCGGCGTCCAGCCGTCCGAGGTCCACATCCGCGCCGCAAGCGCATTCCTGGCGGAATGGAACCGCGCGGGGTCGAAATCGGCCTTGGCGCGCAAAAGCGGCACCACCTCTTCCAGCAGCTCGAAAAGGTAAAGCTCGTCGGTCAGCTCGAAACCGTCCTCGAGCCCCTGGGTCACGGGATGCGCGCCCACCGGCTCGGCCCGGTAGGTGACGGGGAACAGATAGCCGGAATCGGGATGCGCCCGACCCTTGTAGCGGCCCGGCTGATAGAAGAACCGCGCGCCGATCGCCTCGGCATATTCGTCCCACAGCGGCCAGCCCGCGATGGCATGGTGCAGAAACAGCAGCGGCTTGCCGCTGGCCAGCAGCGCGCGGAACCCGGCCTTGAAGCCCTCGTCCGGCTCGATCAGGTCGGGCGGGTTCGGGGTGCGGAACTGGATGCCCGGCACGTCGTAGAACAGGATCAGGTCATGGTCCTGCCCGCCGCCGCAGGCGATCAGCTGCGCGGCGGCGGGCTGTTCCACATGCGTCCAGCTGATGCCCTTGAGCGAATCGAAAAGCGCGCAAAAGGCCGCTCGATCATAGGGATGCCCCTTGGTCACGACCAAAAGCCTCACCTTGGCATCGTAGCGGATCAGCATGGGCGCGGCCGTCAGAACTGGACGCGCTTGGTGAAGCCGCCGTCCACGACCAGGTTGACGCCGTTGATCCAGCTTGCCGCGTCCGAGGCCAGGAAGGCGATGGCGCGGGCCACCTCTTCCGCCTCGCCCATGCGGCCGTCGGGCTGCTGGGCCAGGATCGAGCGGAAGAACGCCTCGTCCTGCTGGCGCACCTGGTCCCAGGAGCCGCCCTCGATCATGATCGGGCCGGGCGAGACCGTGTTCACCCGCAGCCCGCGCTTGGCATGGGCCTGGGACAGCTGCTTGCCATAGGTGATCAGCGCGGCCTTGAGCGCGTTATAGGCCATCGGGCCGATGAAGGTCTCGACCGCGGCCGTGGTCGAGATGAAGACGACATTGCCCGAGCCCTGCGCCTTGAAGGTCGGGAACAGCGCATCAAAGCCGCGCACGCAGCCCATCAGGTCGATCTCGAAGGCCTTGTACCAGCTTTTCTCGCCATCCATGCCGCCGCCGGCCGAAACGCCGGGCACGAAGATGTCGACGCCGCCCAGCTCCTCGGCGGCCTGTTGCAGCCATGCCTTGTAGCCCTCGGCATCCTTGACGTTGGCGGTCCCGCCGATGATCCGCGTGCCATAGGGCTTCAGCGCCTCGACTGTGGCATCGACCTCGTCCTGCTTGCGGGCGCAAAAGGCGACATCGGCGCCTTCCTGCGCCAGGATTTCGACCAGGCTGCGGCAGATGCCGCGCGTCGCCCCCGTGACGATGGCTCGTTTGCCCTTCAGTCCCAGATCCATACATTCCTCCTTGGTTTCGCGCGCGCCGCGGGCATACGCGCCAATGGGGCAGGCCGGTGCGATTCCGGCCGGCCGCCGCAGATCGAGCCAAAACTGCACCGGATCGGAAGGAATTGCAATATACAATTACTGCATTCTTTGTATAACGATCCGCAGAATCGCCTGAAACAGAGGAAGCCATGCAGGATTATGATGTCATCGTCGTGGGCGCCGGACCGGGGGGCTATGTCGCGGCGATCCGCGCAGCGCAGCTGGGCCTGAAAACCGCCATCGTGGAGCGCGAGCATCTGGGCGGCATCTGCTCGAACTGGGGCTGTATCCCGACCAAGGCGCTGCTGAAATCGGCCGAGGCGCTGGAAACCGCCCGCCGCGCGGCGGATTACGGCGTCCGGGTCGAGGGGCGGATCACCGCCGATCTTGCGGCGATGGTCGAGCGCTCGCGCGGGGTCGCGGGCCGCATGGCCGGGGGCGTCGCCATGCTGATGCGCAAGAACCGCATCGCCGTGATCTGGGGCAAGGCCCGGCTGGACGGGCCGGGCGCCGTGACGGTCGAACCCGCCCAGCCGCATCCCCGCAACGCGGCGGCCAGGCCGCCCAAGGGTGCGCTGGGGGCCGGCCGCTATACCGCGCGGCATGTCATCCTGGCCACGGGCGCGCGCCCGCGCGTGCTGCCGGGGCTGGAGCCCGACGGCCGGCGCGTCTGGACCTATTTCGAGGCGCTGGCCGCGCCCGAACTTCCCAGCCACCTGCTGGTGGTCGGCTCGGGCGCCATCGGCATCGAGTTCGCATCCTTCTTTGCCGCGCTTGGCGCGCAGGTGACGGTGGTCGAGGCGGCGGGGCGCATCCTGCCGGCCGAGGATGCCGAGATCGCGGATTTCACCCGCCAGCAATTCGCCCGGCGCGGCATCGCCTTTCATACCGGCTGCACGGTGACGCAGCTTGACCGGGGCGCAGAAGGCGTGACCGCCACGCTCCGGGACGGCAAGGGCGAGACGCACAGCATCGAGGCCAGCCATGTCATGGTCGCCGCGGGGGTCGAGCCCAACAGCGAGGATCTGGGCCTGGCCGAGGCCGGCGTGGCGCTGGAGCGCGGCTTCGTGCGCACCGACGCCCTGGGCCGCAGCAATGTTGCGGGCATCCATGCCATCGGCGACCTGGCCGGCGGGCCGATGCTGGCGCACAAGGCCGAGCACGAGGCGGTGATCTGCGTCGAGGCCATCGCCGGCCAGAACCCCCATGCGCTGAACCGCGACCGCATTCCCGGCTGCACCTATTGCGACCCGCAGATCGCCTCGGTCGGGCTGACCGAGGAACGGGCGCGGGCCGAGGGCCGGGACATCGCGGTCGGCAAGTTCCCCTTTCTCGCCAATGGCAAGGCCATCGCGCTTGGCGCCGAGCAGGGGCTGGTCAAGGTCATCCACGACCGCAGGACCGGCGAGCTTCTGGGCGCGCATATGGTCGGGGCCGAAGTGACCGAGATGATCCAGGGCTTCGTCCTGGCCATGGAGCTTGAGACGACGGATCGCGAACTGGCCGAGGCGGTCTTTCCGCACCCGACCCTTTCCGAGACGATGAAAGAGGCGGTTCTCGCCGCCATGGGCCGGGCGATCAACATCTGACCGGCCGCCGCCGGCCGGGGCGCGGATGGTCCCGGCCCCGGCGGCTTCGTCAGGCGCCGCCGGGCACCTCGAGCCCCGCCTGCCGGGCGATGTCGCGCGCGGCGATCCAGCCGAAGGTCACGGCCGGGCCGATGGTCGCACCCGCGCCGGGATAAGAGCCGCCGAACACGTTGGACTGGTCGTTGCCCGCCGCGTAAAGCCCGGCGATGGGTCGGCCGCCCTGCCCGATCACCCGCGAATGTTCGTCGGTCTTCAGGCCCTTGTAGGTGCCGATCTCGCCCGGATAGATGCGCACCGCGTAATAGGGGCCCTTGTCCAGCGGCCCCAGCGCCGGGTTGGGGCGATGGTTCTCGTCGCCCTGATAGCGGTCATAGGCGGATTCGCCCCGGTGGAACTCGGGGTCGCGCCCCTCGGCGGCATGGCGCGAGAAATCGCGGATGGTCCGGGCCAGCGCCTCGGGGTCGATGCCCAGCTTGCGCGCCAGCGCCTCGGGCGTGGCGGCGCGCGTCAGGTAGCCGTTGCGCAGGTAACGCCCCTTGGGGATCGGGAAGGGGCGGACGAAGCCCATGCCCCAGCGCCGGATCGCCCGGTCGTCGCCGATCAGGAAGGCGCGGTCGGCGCCCCGGCTTTCGAAGGCGTCCAGCATGGCGGGCACCAGGTCGTGATAGGGCGCGCTTTCATTGGCAAAGCGCCGGCCGTCCGGCAGCACCATGATGAAGCCCGGCTTGTTGCGGTCGGTCAGGTGCGGCCAGACGCCGTTCTGGTCCACCGCCCCCGGCAGGCGCGAGGTCGGCAGCCAGGCGGCGGGCTGCAGCAGCTCGGCATTGAACTGCGCGCCGACCTCCTCGGCCATGCGGATGCCGTCGCCGACATTGGTGACGGGCGCGGGCGTCACCGGCTCCATCGTCCGGGCATGGCCGGGATATTGCCGGGCGCGGCGGTCCTTGTCGCGCGGAAAGCCCCCCGCCCCCAGCACGACGGCATGGCGCGCCAGCACCCGCACCGGCTTGCCGTCGCGCAGGATCTCGGCCCCGACGACGCGGTCGCCCTCGCGGATCAGCCGCTCTGCCGGGGCGTTCAGCCAGAACGGCACGCCCAGGTCATGCGCCGTCCGCGCCAGCCGCGCGATCAGCGCCCGGCCGCGCACGATGCGCTGCGACGATCCTTTCACCGCCAGGTCCATGAAATGCCGCGCCATGCGGCGGATCACATAGGCCATGGCCCTGGGCGAGCGTCCCGCCGCCAGGAACTGCTTCATCTCCAGCGTCGAGCCGATGGCCAGCCCCAGGAACAGCGTCTGCGGCAGCTCGCCCTTGAGCGTCTTCATCAGCTCGCCCATCTTGGCAGCGTCGTAATCCATCGTCCCGACCGAGCGGATGCGCGAGCCGCCCTGGGCCTCGGGGTGATAGTCGGGAAACTCCATCGGATAGAATTTCACCTCGGTATGGTCTTCCAGATACTCGACCATGCGCGGGGCATGTTCCAGATAGGCCTCGATCCGGGCCTCGTCATAGCAATTGCCGGTTTCGTGCCGCAGATAGGTCCGCACCAGGTCGCCGTCGTCCTCGACCCCCAGCCGGGCGCCCAGCGCCTTGGCATGGCGGCTGCCCGGCACCCACAGCACGCCGCCCGAGGTCGCGGTGGTGCCGCCGAACTGCCCGGCCTTTTCGGTGACAAGCACCTTGAGCCCGGCCTTGGCGCAGGTCACTGCCGAGGTCAGCGCCCCCGCCCCCGAGCCGATGACCAGGACGTCGCAGGTTTCTGTCTGGGTCATCCTTGCCTCCTTCATGGATTGTCCGCCCGCTGCACGCGCCTCGCGCAACGGCCAAGGGAAAGAAAACCGGCGGGTTCAGATCTGCGCGAAGGCGTCGCGGCAGACGATCACGCGGCCCTCGGAATCGAGATAGCCCATGTCTCCGGTCTTGAAGAAACCGCTGCGGTCCAGCACCTTGCGGCTGGCGCGCAGGTCGTCGTGATAGCGCAGCATCAGCGGCGCGCCGCGAATCCAGATCTCGCCGATCTCGTAAAGCAGCATGTCCATCGAGGTGCGGGGATCGACGATCATCACCTCGACCCCGCGCAGGGGCCGGCCGGCGGTGGCATGCGCGGTATGCGGCGGGTCGCGCGGGTCCGAGCAGATGGCGATCCCCGCCAGCTCGGCGCGCTGGTAGCTGTTGAAGATGCGGCTGTGCGGCAAGGCGCGCTGCCAGCCGCGGACCAGCCTTGCATCGCCGCTGAGCAGGACCATGCCCGGCTGCATCTGCACCGCGGGCGGGGCTTGCGGCGGCACCGGCGCCGCGTCCGCCAGGATCAGGTGGCTTGCGGGCGCCGAAAAGGCCGGCAGGTCGCAAAGCGCCGCGCCCGCCAGCAGTGCGGCCAGCTCGGCGGTCAGCCGGACGGCGTGGTTCAGGGGCAAGGGCACCGCCAGCCGCGACCCCGGCCCCATGCCATAGCGCGCGGCCAGGCCCCGCGCGGCGCAAAGCAGCGCCCGGTGGCTCAGCACCACGCCGCGCGCCGTGTCCTGCTGGCCCTCGCCGTAAAGGACGACGGCGGGATGGTCGGGCAGGACGCGCCCGGCGCGTTCGGCCAGTTGCCCAAGGTCGGGCGCATCGCCCTGGGCCAGCAGCTCGTCGCAGGCGAGATGGCGCACTGCCGCAAGGCTCGTGCCGCGGCCCGCGCCTTGCGAATGATGCACCAGCAACCGCAGGCCCGAGCCCTGGAGCGCCATGGTCAGCCGGGCTTGCGGCAGGCTGGGCTCCAGCGGCACCACCACGCCGCCCAGCCACCAGATCGCCGCGCAAAGCGCCGTGCGGTCGGCCGAGGGCGGCATCGAGACGCCGACCCGCTGGCCGCGGCGAAGCTCGGCCGACAGCAGCCCGGCGGCCAGGCGCAGGATGCGGTCGCGCATCGCCGCATGGCTGGTCGCGCCCTGTTGCGCGACATGCGCGGGCAGGTCGCCCCAGGATGCACCCGCCAGGGCGGCGCCGATCACCGGGTCGCCCAACCGAAAGCCCGTGCCTATCGCCCTGTCCACGCCCATGCCCCGCCTGCCGTCATACCACGTTGAAATGCTCGGGCACGCCGGCGGGCCAGACCGTGCCCCACATCTGCATGCCGCCGTCGATGGTCAGCACCTCGCCGGTGATGAAATTGCCCGCATCCGAGGACAGGTAGGCCACGCCTTCCGCGATGTCCCAGCCGTTGCCCATGCGCCGCTGCGGGTTGACGTTGCGAAAGCGCGCGGTGGCCTCTGCGGGATATTTCGACAGCCCTTCCGAGGCGATGGCGCCCGGCGCGATGCAGTTCACCCGGATGTTCAGCGGCGCCCATTCCGTCGCCACCGTCCGGCTGAGATAGATCACCCCCGCCCGCGCCGCGCAGGTATGCGCGGCCTGCGGCATGCCGCGCCCGACATGGGCCACGATCGAGATGACGTTGCCGGCCTCGTCCCGGTCGCGCCAGCGTTGGGCGGCGCCCTGCATCATCCACCACGTCCCGTTCAGGTTCAGGTCGATGACCGAGTTCCAGCCCTTGCGCGAAAAGCCGATGGCGTCCTGCGGGAACTGGCCGCCGGCATTGTTCACCAGCGTGTCGAGCCCGCCCCAGTCGCCGAAGACCCGGTCCAGCAGCGCATCGACCTGGTCGGGGTCGCGGATCGACATCGGCATGTAGTCGACATGCTGGCCGGTCAGGCGCCCGACCGCCTCTTGCGCATCGGCCAGCACCTCCTCGCGCCGGCCGGCGATCATGACCTTCGCGCCCAGCCGGGCCAGCAGGAAGGTCATCGCCCGGCCCATGCCGGTCCCGCCGCCGGTGATCAGGAAGCGCTTGCCCGCGAAAAGATCGGGGGCGTAGATCGTCGGCCGGCTTGCCAGTTCCTCATCGGTCAGGAACCATTGAAACCCGTGCGGGCCTGCCGCCGAGGGCTGTGCCATTTCGTTCATATCCGTGTCCCATTGGCGAAATTTGCGTCCCGGCCGTGGTTGAAGGCCGCGATCCCCTCGCGGCTGTCGGCCGAGTTCATCAGCGCGGGGCCGTGCCGGTGGCCCCAGTCGATCGCGGCTTGCAGCGTCTCGTCCCGCGCCACCTCGTAAAGCTGCTTGGCAAGGCGCAGGCAGTGCCAGGAATTGGCCAGCACCTCCTCGGCCAGGGCGACGGCCTCGTCCAGCACCCGGTCGCCCGGCACGACGCGATTGACCAGCCCCAGCGCGGCGAAAGCCTGCGCCGGGTAATGGGCGCCCGAAAAGATCACCTCGAAGGCCTTCTGCCGCGGCAGGATCTGCGCCAGCCGCTGCACGCCGCCGGCAAAGGCGACCATGCCGCGGCGGATCTCGGGCAGGCCGAAGACCGCGTGGTCCGCCGCGACGACCAGGTCGCAGGCCAGCGCCGCCTCGCAGCCGCCGGCGACGGCCGCGCCGTTGACGGCCGCGATCAGCGGCTTGGGGCAGCGCCGCTCGGTCACGCCCAGAAAGCCCGCGCCCGGCACCAGCCCGGTGCCCGAGCCCATGCGGCCGGCCTCCTTCAGGTCCATGCCGGCGCAGAAGGCGCGCTCGCCGGTGCCGGTCAGGACGATGGCGCCGACGCTTTCGTCGGCCTCGGCATGGCACAGCGCCTCGTGGACGCCGTAGGAGGTGGCGCGGTCGGCCGCGTTGCGCAGTTCGGGCCGGTCGATGCGGATGATCGCCACCGCGCCGCGCCGTTCATAGCGAACGGTCGGAGGAAGGACGGGCAGGTCCGGCATGGCTCAGGCCCGCTCGGTTTCCGAGGGTGCCTCGGCCGGTTTCCAGTTGCTGTCCCAATAAGGCTGCAACAACGGCTTGATGCGCAGCGCCGGGGGCACGCGGTCGGCACCGATGCGGCGGTCGAGTTCCTCGTGCCAGTGATAGATCCGCCGTTCCTGGTAGTTCAGCGGAAAGTCCCGCAGCCCGCTGGACATGGCGGCGATCTGGATCTTGTCGGCGAATTGCAGGTCTTCTTCCAGGATCGCGGCGAAATTGCGGATGCGCATGTCCCAGACCTCGGGGCGCGGCCCCTCGCCCCAATGCGGCGCGAACCAGTAGACGTCGATCGACATGGTGTCGATGGTTTCGGGCCAGAAGGCCAGGACCGGGATCCCCCAGGGCGAAACCGGCGTGACCAGGTTCGGATAGGCCATCAGCGACAGGTTGGTGTCGCCGAACCAGGGATCGACGCCGTCGATCTCGGGCAGGCCGCGCACGCCGGGGTCTTTCCAGCCCTCGCGCTTGAAGGGCGTGACCATGCGGGAATGCCCGTGTTCGTATAGCGTGATGGCCGAGCCGCGGTGGTCCAGGAAACGGTCCACGGTGTTCTGGTGGATCGACTTGAGGTGATAGACCTCGAGGAAGGCGTCGATCAGGATCTTGACGTTGCATTTCACCTGGATCGTGGACTTGTCGATCAGTGCCAGCGTGTCGGGCTTCATCTCGTCCAGCGCCTGCGCCACCGGGCCCAGATAGTCGCGCAGGGCCATGGCGTCGGAATCGAGGTTCACGAAATACAGGTTGCCGATATTTTCGCAGCGCACCTCGACCAGCGAACGGCAGCTGAGATCCAGCCCGACGAAATCGCGCCGGTCGCGCAGGTTGATCAGCTCGCCGCGCGTGTTGTAGGTCCAGCCGTGATACTTGCAGGACACGCCGCGGGACTTGCCGGACGGCTCGGTCACGACGGGCGCACCGCGATGGCGGCAGGTGTTGTAAAAGCAGCGGACCTTCTGGTCCTCGCCACGGATGAAGAACAGCGGCTCGCCCAGTCGCGACCACTGGATGTAGGAGCCGACCTCGGGCAGTTCGTCGGCATGGACGGCATAGAGCCAGGTCTTGCGCCAAAGATGCTCCATCTCCAGCGCGAAGAAGGCGGGATCGGTATAGCGCAGGCCCGGCAGGTCGGGGAACTGCGGGAACCCCTCGGGTGGACCCCCGCGCGCGCTTTCGTAAGCCTGCTGATCCAAGATACGCTGCTTTTCTTGCGGATTCATCGCCATTCCTCCCCAGAAGACGCTGATGCGATCAGGCCATGGGGCGGAAAGCATCCGACCCGGCCGATTAGTATGTATTTTTATAGATCATTACTGCATACGCAAGAACAAAATTTGTGGATTGAGATCGGCGGGGAGATCAGCTGGCCCGGACGCGCTCCTCGTTCATGGCGATGTAATCGGCCAGGATGTCGCCCTGGACCTTGGTATGCTTGCGGAATTGTTCGGCCGCCCGCTCGACGTCCTGGGCCAGGATCGCCTCCAGAATCGCGCGGTGATCCTCCAGGTTCGACTGCGACTGGCCCGGATAGCCCAGCTGGAAGCGGCGATAAGGCACCAGCTTGCTGCCGAGCTTGTTGGTCATGTCGATCAGTTCCTTATTATGCGTGCCGTCGATCACCAGCAGGTGGAACTTGCGGCTCAGCGCATAATAGTTGTCCTGGTCGCCGGCGGCGAAGGCGCGCTCGGACTGTTCATGCACCTCCTTCAGCGTCGCGCGCTCTTCCGGGGTCATCCGCCGGGCCGAGTATTTGGCGCAGATGGATTCCAGTTCGGACATCACCTCGAACTGCCGGATCAGGTCGGTGACATCGGTCATGGTGACGACTGCGCCCTGCCGGGGCCGCTTTTCCACGATGCCGGACTCGATCAGTTGCAGGATGGCCTCGCGCACGGGGGTGCGGGAAACCTCGAAGCGGCGGGCAAGCTCCTCTTCGTCCAGCGAGCTTCCCGGCGCGATGGCGCCCGAGAAGATGTCCTGTTCGAGCGCAAGCCGAACCTTCTCCGAATGCGTCATTCCGGCAGATCGTGCCATTTTTCTTCTCCTTCTCTGCCCATGAGCTTGACCCGGTCGAAACAGGCTTCCCATATACGCCAGGTGGCAGCAGATTGTATGCTTACACTTCACGCCCAGCGTATTCCAAGCCCGAGTCGCTCTGCAATACTGTTGCCGATGGCAAGGTGGCCACACCGGCTGGAAGCAGCCCGTTTTCGCGTCCGGGCGGGCCTTCAGGATGAAAATCTTGCATTGGCAAGAATTGTATATTGAAATGCGGTAAAAAATACACAATGATGCCGCCACGGAGGGGGAGGATCAATGCCGGACAGCTTCGATCCCGTGGGAACCAAGGCCAGGTCGCGCCAGGGCGCCATCGTCCAGATGGGCTATGTCGTGCCCGACCTGGAGTGCGCGCTGGCGCATTGGACGCAGACGCTGGGCGTGGGCCCGTTCCTCGTCACCCCGCGAATCGACTATGCCGAGCTGCATTATCGCGGCCGGCCGATCCAGGTCGAGAACGCGGTGGCGCTGGCTTCCTGGGGCGGCATGCAGATCGAGATCATCCAGCAGACCGGCGGCGACGATTCGATGTTCACCGATTTCATCGCGCGGCGCGGCGGCGGCCTGCATCACGTCTGCCTGCTATCCAGGGATCTGGACGCCGACCTTGCCGCCTGGCAGGCCGAGGGCATCGGGGTGCTGATGGGCGGGCGCACCGCGGCCGGCATTCCCTTTGCCTATCTGGACAGCGACCCGCTGGACCAGGGCCGGGTGGTCGAGATCGTGCAGCCCTCTGCCGGGCTCGTGAAATTCTTTGCCCGGCTGGAGGCGCTGGCGGCCGATTGGGACGGTTCGCAGCCCATCCGCCATCTCTAGCCCCAGATCGACAGACAAGGACGCCAGATGCCACGAATCACAGCCACGGACCGCGACGGAAGCGTGAAGGAGTTCGACGCAGCACCCGGAACCAGCCTGATGGAGGCCCTGCGCGACGTGGCCGGCCTTGACGTCGCCGCGATCTGCGGCGGTTCCTGCTCTTGCGCGACCTGCCACATCTATGTCGCGCCCGGCTGGCTCGACCGCCTGCCGGAACAACAGCCCGACGAACGGGAACTGCTGGAATTCATGGAAACCTATCGCGAAACATCGCGGCTGAGCTGCCAGATCCCCGTGACCGACGACCTTGCCGGGCTCGAGGTGACGCTGGCACCCGAGGAATAGCCGCAATCGTCGCAGCAATGAGGGGCCCGGCGCGAACGGGCCGGGGGGAAAGATGTCAGCTACGCTCAACTACACGGCCACCACCACGGTCGGCGATCTTCTGGTCCGGGCAACGGCACGGACGCCGGACAAGGACGCGATCCGGTTTCCCGACCAGAACCGCAGCTTTCGCCAGCTGCACCAGGCCGCCATGCTGCGGGCCCGCGAACTTTACGGCCTGGGCGTGCGGCCCGGCGACCATGTCGGGATCTTCCTGCCCAGCTGCATCGAATACCTGGAATACTACTTCGGGCTGGCCTATCTGGGCGCGGTCTCGGTGCCGATGAATGCCCGCTATCGCGAACACGAGCTGCGCTACCAGACCGTCAACGCCGACCTGGTGCATATCATCTCGACAACGCAGGTGGCCGAGGGGCTGGACTTCCGGGCGCGGCTGCACCAGGCCTTTCCGGCCCTGCGCGACGCGCCCCCGGACCAGCCGATCAGCCTGCCCGAGGCCCCCCGCCTGCGCGGCATCACCCTGCTGACCGACGAACCCTCGGCCGGATGCCTGCGCCAGTCCGTGTCCCAGCGCTTCGCCGCCGATGTCGAGGACGCGCTGATCGACCGGCTGCGCCGCGCCGTCACGCTGCGGCAGACGGCGCTGATATTGTATACTTCGGGGACGACCTCGAATCCGAAAGGCTGCATGATCAGCCACGAGGCGCTGGTCCGCACCGGCATGGGCCTGGCCGAGCGCTACGGGATGACCGATCGGGACGCGTTCTGGTCGCCCCTGCCCATGTTCCATGTCGGCGCGCTTTTCCCGCTATGCGCGGCCTATCATGCCGGCGCCACCTATATCGGCATGCAGCATTTCGACGCCGCCGCTGCGCTGCGGCTGGTGCGCGAGGCGCGGCCGACCATCGGCTATCCCAGCTTTGCCCTGTTCCTGTCGGACATGGTCTATCACCCGGATTTCCGCGCCGAGGACATGGCATCGCTGCGGCTCATCAACTGCTCGATGGCGCTGAGCCCGGAGCCGTTCCGCGAGTTGATGCGCAAGAGCTTTCCCAACGCGGTCTTCGTCGGCACCTATGGCATGACCGAAACCGCCGGCACCGTCACCACCAGCGACCCCGCCGACAGCGAGGCCGAGCGCTTCAACCGCCTTGGCCGTCCCTTCGACGGGCTGTCCGTGCGCATCGCGCGCGAGGACGGCACCGGGGCCGCGCCGGGCGAGATCGGCGAGATCTGCGTCAAGGGCTTCTCGATCTTCACCGAATATTACGGCGATCCCGAAAAGACCGCCGAGGCCAAGCGCGACGGCTGGTTCCATACCGGCGACCTCGGCTCGCTCGACGCTGCCGGCACGCTGATGTTCCACGGCCGGGCCAAGGACATGCTGAAGGTCGGCGGCGAAAACGTCGCCGCGCTGGAGATCGAGATGGTCGTGGCCCAGCATCCCGCGGTCAAGACCTGCCAGGTCGTCGGCAAGCCCGATCCGCGGCTGCAAGAGGTGCCGGTGGCCTTCGTGGAACTGGTGCCGGGCCAAAGCGTGGACCCGGCCGCGCTGATCGCCTATTGCAAGACGCGCATCGCCAGCTTCAAGGTGCCGCGCGACGTCCATTTCATCGCCGAATGGCCGATGTCCGCCAGCAAGATCCAGAAATTCAAGCTGCGCGACATGGTGCAAGAGATGGCGGCGGATAGCTGCGCCGCCCAATAATCCATCACAAGTATTTTTACTTCGTTCTACAATATTTTTATATCCATCTGTGATATACATAGTATTGTGGAGGAAGCCGAGAATCCGTCACGGATCGCGAAGGATCGCGATCCGATACCGGGCGACCGCCAGGTCAACCCGCCGTTCACATTCCTGGGGAGGAAACCGTCGTGAAACTGTCCAATCTGTTCGCCACCTGCACCGCAATGGCGTTGCTGCCCGCCATGGCCGCCCAATCCGACGAGTATCACGTCGTCGTCCTGCAAGCCCTGACCGGCCCCGCAGCCTTCATCGGCACCGCCGTCGCCGACGGCATGCGCCTGGCCGAGCAGCAGATCAACGAACAGGGCCTTCTGGGCGAGGGCAACACGCTCAAGGTCACCTATGCCGATGACGCCACGGATCGCACGCAGACCATGTCGCTGATCGCGCGCTATGCCAACGATCCCTCGATCCTGGGGATCCTGGGTCCGACCAGCGGCGCGGTCGCCATCGCCGGCGCGTCCTCGGGCAACCAATACAAGGTGCCGGTCGTCACCACGACGAACACGCCCGAGGTGCTGGATCAGGGGCCCTGGTCGTTCATCCTGACCCAGCCGCCGGAAATCACCATCCCCTATCTGGTGGATTACGCGGCCGATGTGAAAGGCGTGAAGGAATGCGCCGTCATCGGCATCCGCGACATCGAGGCCTATGTCGCGTTGCAAAAGCAGTTCGAGAAGCTGATGACCGACAAGGGCGTCAGGATCACCACCGTCGAACAGGTCGGCGGCACCGATTCCGACTTCTCGTCGGTGGCGACCAAGATCGCCACCTCGCAGCAGGATTGCGTCTTCGTCTCGGCCTCGGCCTCGCAGGGGGCGAACATCATCGTCCAGCTGCGCCAGGCCGGACTGGACCCGGCGACGCCGGTCTTCGGCCACAATGCCTTCGCCTCGCCCGAATTCCTGAACCGCGGCGGCGCGGGCGTCGAGGGCGTCACCTTCATCGCCGACTGGGTGCCGGGCGGCTATGACGATTTCACCAAGGCCTTCGCCACCGAGTTCAGCGAGACGTTCGGCCACGAGGCCGACAACTGGAACGCCGTCGGCTACGGCGGGATGCTGGTGATGGCCAATGCGCTGAAGTCCATGCCCGAACCCACGCGCGAGGCGCTGCGCGACCAGCTGGGCAAGACCAGCGAGGTCCGCGTGGCCGCCGGCCAGGGCAGCTATTCGGTGGACGAGAAACGCTATCCGCATGTGGGCATGAACGTGCTGACGGTGCAGGACGGCGCCTTCGTCCAGGCTCCGCGCTGATCGCCCGCGCGCCATGGGCCGGGGCGCCGGGCGCCCTGGCCGCAACCCTTTTGGACGGACCACCGGGATGCTACTGCAACAGATACTCAATGGAACGGTGTCCGGCGCGATCTATGCCCTGTTCGCGCTTGGCTTCACGCTGATCTTCGGCGTGCAGAAACTGCTGAACCTCGCCCATGGCGCGATCTTCATGGCCGGTGCCTTCATCGCCTATTACGCGACGGCGCAGGGGCTGCCCTTCTGGTTCGCGCTGCTGCTGGCGACCATCGCGACCGGGGCGATCTCGGTCGTGGTGGATTTCGTGGCCTTCCGGCAATTGCGCAAGTCGGGCCATGCCGAATTCGCCGCCATCGTCACCTCGATCGGGGTGGACCTGATCCTGATGAACATCGCCCAGCAGGTCTCGAACACCAAGGTGCTGAGCTTTCCCTTCGGCACCTTCCCGGTCAAGTTCTTCAGCTTCTGGGGGATGCGCATCTCGCTGTTGCAGCTGACCATCCTGGGGCTGGTGCTGGTCCTGGTGCTGGCCCTGGCCTATTACATCAACCGCACCAGCTTCGGCCGCCAGGTCCGGGCGGTGTCCAGCAACGAACATGCCTCGGCGCTGCTGGGCATCTCGGCCGCGGCGGTCTATCGCCAGACCTTCTTCATCGCCGGGGCGCTGGCGGGGCTGGCGGGGGTGCTGATCGGCCTGTCCTTCAACTCGATCCACTTCATGATGGGCGAGCCCTTCCTGCTGCAAGCCTTCGTCGTGGTGGTGATCGGCGGGCTGGGCTCGCTTCAGGGCGCGGTGGTCGCGGCGATCCTGATCGGAATCGTGCAGTCGCTGACCATCGCCTATCTGTCCAGCGAACTGTCCACCGCGATCATCTTCGCGCTGCTGTTCGTCACGCTGCTGTTCTTTCCGAACGGCCTGTTCGGACGCGCCGGCAACTATGCAGGAGGAAGCCGCAGATGATGTCCTTTTACTATTCCTATCAGCCGCTCATCGACTTCTTCCTGATCGCGGTCGGGCTGGGCTACAGCCAGCAGCTGGCACTGCGTGCGGGCGTGTTCTCGATCGCGACGGCGGGCTTCTCGGCGCTTGGCGCCTATGCCACGGCGATCCTGGTGACGCGATACGGCGTCCCGGTGCCGGCGGCCATCCTGGTCTCGGCCGTGGTGGGGATGGCGGTCAGCTATGTGCTGTCGGTGCCGCTGGCGCGGCTGCGCGGCGCCTTCCAGGCCATCGCCACGCTGGCCTTCGTGCAGGTGGTGATCGCGCTGCTCTTGTATTTCGAAAGCTTTACCGGCGGCGCCATCGGCATCTCGGGCATCCCGCGGGTGATGAATACCGGCTGGCTGCTGCTGGCGGTGCTGGTCACGATCTACGTGATCTGGTCGATCAACCGCACCTCGGTCGGCCGGGTGTTCAACGCGCTGCGCCAGGACGATTCCGTCGCCGCCTCGCTCGGCGTGCCGATCAAGTCCTATTACGCGCTGGCCTTCGTGCTGTCGGGGCTGATCGGCGCGGTCTTCGGGGCGCTGCGTTCGCTTTACGTCTTCAACATCGAGCCGGTGGATTTCGGCTTTCACGCCATGGTCGCCAGCCTGACCGTGGTGGTGCTGGGCGGGCGCAACACGCTCCTGGGCCCCATCGCCGGGGCGCTGATCATGGCGATCCTGCCCGAACTGGCGCGCCCGCTGGCCGAGAACCGCGGCATCCTGAACGGGGTGATCCTGATCCTGGTCATCACCTTCCTGCCGAACGGCGTGGGCGATGAGCTGGTCTACTGGCTGCGCCGCCGCCTGCGCCGCGCGCCCAAAACCATGTCCAAGCGGAAGGAGGGGGCCGATGTCGTCGCTGCGGATTGAGGACGCCTGCAAGTATTTCGGCGGGCTGAAGGCCGTCGACGGCATCAACATGACCGTCCCCGCCGGCCGGATCACCGGGCTGATCGGCCCGAACGGCGCCGGCAAAAGCACCGTCGTCAACATGATCTCGGGCGTCTACAGCCTGACCAGGGGCGAGGTCTACCTGGACGAGCAACAGCTTACGCGGCTGCATGTGGACGAGGTCGCCCGCTGCGGCATCGCCCGCACCTTCCAGAACATCCGCCTGCTGCCCGAGGAAAGCGTCCTCGACAATGTCGTCATCGGCTATTTCCGCAAGCAGCGCAGCGGGGTCATGTCCAGCCTGATGGGCCTGCCCGCCGCCCTGGCCGAGACCCGCCGCCTGCGCGAGCAGGCCTGGGAGCTGCTGGGCCGCTTCGGCATCCAGAAATATGCCGATTACGAGGCGGGCAGCCTGCCCTATGGCCACCAGCGCCGGGTCGAGATGGCCCGTTCGATCGCCGCGGCGCCGCGCATCGTCATGCTGGACGAGCCCGTGGCCGGCATGAACGAGGTCGAATCCGCCGAAATGGCCGAGATCTTCGAGGATCTGGCGCGTTCGGGCATGGGGCTTTTGCTGATCGAGCATAACGTGGCCTTCGTCTCGCGCCTGTGCAGCCAGGTCTATGTGCTGGATTCCGGCCGCATGATCGCCGAGGGGCCGCCCGAGGCCGTCACCCGCGATCCAAAGGTCATCGAAGCCTATATCGGAGGCAAGGCCGATGCTGCTTGAAGTCAGGAATCTGAGCGTCTCCTACAAGGGCATCCAGGCGCTGCGCGATGTCAGCCTGCATGTGAACCGCGGCGAGATGGTGGCGCTGGTCGGCTCGAACGGAGCGGGGAAATCGACGCTTCTGAACGCGCTGAGCCGGACCGTGGTGCCGCAAAGGGGGCAGGTCGTCTTCGACGGCAAGGATCTGGGCCGCATGGCCGCCTTCCAGGTCTCGCGCCAGGGCCTGCTGCATGTCCCCGAGGGGCGGCAGGTGCTGGCCGACATGTCGGTCTGGGAAAACCTGCAGCTGGGCATGCTGGCCCTGGGCCAGCGGCCGGCGCGATACAGCCTGGAACAGGTCTACGGCATCTTCCCGATCCTGGAGGAGCGCGCCGACCAGATCGCCGGCACGCTCTCGGGCGGCCAGCAGCAGATGCTGGCCATCGGCCGCGCGCTGATGGGCGCGCCGGAAATCCTGCTGCTGGACGAGCCGTCGCTGGGCCTGTCGCCGCTGATGGGCGACCAGGTCTTCGACGCGCTGACCCGGCTCAACCGCGAGGGGCTGACCATCCTGCTGGTCGAGCAGAACGCCTATCGCGCGCTGGAATGCACGCAGCGGGCCTATGTTCTGGATCGCGGCCGGATCGTGATGGAGGGCGCCTCGGACGTGCTGATGCGCGACCAGCGGGTGATCGAAAGCTATCTGGGCGCCTGAGCGGACATGGCTGAGCGCATCCTGACCCTGCACCAGCTCAGCCTGCGCGACACCGATCCGGTGGCGCTGGTCCGGGCCGCCGCCGCGGCGGGCTTTCCCTTCGTCACGGTCTTTCTGCACCCGCCGGCGCCGCAGCTCGACATCTTTCCGCGGCTGCTGCCCGGCGCGCCCACGCGGGCCTTCGTGCAGGCGCTGGGGGCAGAGGGCGTGCAGGTCCACAATGTCGAGGCCCTGCCCTTTTCCGGCCGCACCGATCCCGCCGATTACCTGCCGGTGCTGGACCATGCCGCCGAGATCGGGGCGCGGCGCGCCACCGCGCTGGTCTATGATCGCGACCTGCCCCGCGCCTCGGACCGGCTGTCGCAGACCTGCGACGCGGCAGCCGCGCGCGGCATCGCCCTTTCCATCGAGTTCATGGCGTTTTCCTCGCTGCGCACGGTGGGCGAGGCGGCGGATTTCGTGCGCCAGAGCGGCCACGCGAACCTGAGCCTGCTGGTCGATCCGCTGCACCTGGCGCGCACCGGCGGCAGCCCGGCCCAGCTTGGCGCCCTGGCCGACACCATCGGCGCGCTGCAATTCTGCGACGCGATGCTGGCCCCGCCCGAGGACGCCTTTCGCGAGGCGGTCGAGGATCGCGAGATACCGGGCGAGGGCGAACTGCCGCTGCAAGCCCTGCTGGACGCCACCGATCCCGGCCTGCCGCTGGATGTCGAGGTGCCGATGCTGCGGCTTGAGAAACAGGGGCTGGACCCCATCGCCCGCGCGCAACTGCTGAAACGGGCGCTGCTGCGCTATCGGCTGTGAAGGGCCGGGCCTTCAGCTGCGCCGCACCAGCACGCGGCGGCCGGAAATCCTGACCTCGACCCTGGGCAGGTCGCTGCAAAGCGAGGACATGGCCTTGCCGGTCGAGCAGTCGAAGCGGGCGCCGTGCTTGGGACAGATGACCACGTTGCCTTCCACCTCGCCCTCGGACAGGCGGGCGAAGTTATGCGTGCAATTGCCCGAGAAGGCGACGATCTCGCCGTCGCGGCGGCACAGGATCACCTCGCGCCCGCCCGCGGTGACGAACCAGGGCCCCATGCTCGGCACCTGCATGACCGCACCGACATCGACGAATTCCTCGGCATCGGCGCCAAATCCTCTGGGGATCATTCTCTGCCCTTCCCTTCTTGCGGCAGGTTTCAAGGGAAACGCCGGGCCGGTCAACCGGCCCGGCGCATGGCTCAGGCGCGGCGCTGGTCGAAGCGGCGGCCGATCATGGCGGCGGTGATGTTCACCTTCTGGATGTCCACCGCGCCGCCGGCGATGCCCCAGCCCCAGGAATCCCGCAGCCGGCGTTCCATCGGATATTCCTTGGAATAGCCGTAGCCGCCCATCAGCTGCACGGCATTGCCGGTCACTTCGCGCGAGATCTCGTTGGCAAAGCATTTCGCCAGCGAACTGTCCAGGATCGAGGGCATCCCGTCCTGGGCGTTCTGCGCCGCGCGATGGATCAGAAGCCGCGCCGCATCGACGCGCAGCCGCATTTCGGCCAGCTTGATCTGCACCGCCTGGAAATCGACCAGCGGCCGGCCGAACTGGTGGCGTTCCTGGACATAGCCCAGCACATCCTCGAGCGCGCCGGAAGCCTGGCCCAGCGACATGGTGGCATTGCCGCAGCGCTCCAGGTCGAAGGCTTCCATCAGCCGCTTGAAGCCGCCGCCGGGCACGACGACATTCTCCAGCGGCAGCTCGACATTGTCGAAGAACAGGTCGCTCGACGGCACGCCGCGGAACCCCATCAGCCGCTCTTGCGGGCCGAAGCTGAAGCCGGGCGTGCCCTTTTCCACATAGACCGCACCGATCGAGCCCGCGCCCGGCCTGTCGTCGAAGCGGGCATAGACCAGGTAGCCCTGGGCATGGCCGCCGCCGGAGCACCAGCGCTTCGCGCCGTTCAGCACCACCTTGTCCGATTCGACGCGGGCGCGGGTCTTCAGGTCGGTCAGGGCCGAGCCGGCATCGGGTTCGGACATGCCGATGGCGACGACCTTCTCGCCGCGGCAGACGGCGGGGATCACCCGCGCCTTCAGGCTTTCGGGCGCGAAACGCTCGATGGCGCGCACCGGGCCGACGCAGGATTCGAAGACCGGAAACGCCACGGCCGAGCTGATCTTGGCGAACTCCTCGACGACGAGCAGCGCCTCCAGGTTGCCAAGCCCCATGCCGCCGTATTCCTCGGCCACGTTGATGCCAAGAAAGCCCAGCTCGGCATAGCGCCTGACCCATTCATGCGGGACGGGCTCTGCCTTCTCTTCAAGGTCGCGGGCAAGATCCACCAGCTCGGTGCGGGCGAACTTGCGCGCCGCCTCTTGCAGGTCACGCTGGATCTCGGTCAGCCGGAAATCCATCCTCTCCTCCAAAAATACAGTTTATGCTTTCTTAGTATACGTAAAGGCCATCGTTTGAACATATATAAATTGACACGCCCGCAAGAATCGACCAGTTTCCGGGGGCAAGACGAGCGGGAGAGGGCCATGCAACAAAGCCGCACCGACATCCTGAAGGCCTATCGGCAGATGCGGATGATCCGGGAATTCGAGGAAAGACTGCATATCGAGAATCGCAGCGGCGAGATCGCCGGCTTCACGCATCTGTATGCGGGGCAAGAGGCGATCGCCGTCGGCATCTGCGAGCATCTGACCGACCGCGACTATATCAGTTCGACCCATCGCGGGCATGGCCATTGCATCGCCAAGGGCTGCGACCCGCGGCTGATGATGCACGAGATCTATGGCCGCGCCGACGGGCTGTGCAAGGGCCGCGGCGGCTCGATGCACATCGCCGACATCGACAAGGGGATGCTGGGCGCGAACGGCATCGTCGGCGGCGGCCCGCCCATCGCGGTGGGGGCGGCGCTGGCCTGCCAGGCGCGCGGCGACGGCAGCGTGGCGGTGTCCTTCGGCGGCGGCGGCTCGTCGAACCAGGGCACGGTCTTCGAGGCGATGAACATGGCCGTCGTGCTGAAGCTGCCCAAGATCTTCGTCTTCGAACTGAACGGCTATTCCGAACATACCGGCGAAGGCTATGGCATCGGCTCGGACCTGGCCGGGCGGACGCGAGGCTTCGGCCTGCCGGTCTTCGAGGCGGATGGCTTCGACTATTTCTCGGTCCACCAGGCGATGGCGGATGCGCTGGAGCATGTGCGCGCAGGCAAGGGCCCCTGCGCCCTGATCGCCGAGGCGACGCGCTATTTCGGCCATTTCGAGGGCGATCCGCAGAACTACCGCGCCAAGGACGAGGTCAAGACCCTGCGCGAGACCCAGGACGCCCTGCTGCGTTTCCGCCGGAAAGTCACCGAGGCCAAGCTGATCGAGGCGGCCGAGCTGGATGCCATCGACGCCGAGATCGCGGCCTTCATCGAGGATTGCGTGGCCTCGGCCCGCAAGGCGCCGGCGCCGGGGGTCGAGATCATGCTCTCTGACGTCTATGCCGATTACTAGGACCGCATCATGACCGTGAAGACTATGCGAGAGGCGCTGAACGAGGCGCTGTTTCAGGAGATGCGCCGCGATCCCGGCGTCATCGTCATCGGCGAGGACGTGTCGGGCGGCGCCGGCGGGTCGTCGGGCAGCCGCGATGCGGCCGGCGGCATCTTCGGCGTGACCAAGGGGCTGATGGGCGAGTTCGGCGACCAGCGCGTCATCGACACGCCGATTTCGGAAAGCGCCATCATCGGCCTGGCCAATGGCGCGGCGCTGGCCGGCATGCGCCCGGTGGCCGAGCTGATGTTCGCCGATTTCGTCGGCGTCGCCATGGACCAGATCTATAACCAGATGGCCAAGTTCCGCTATATGTTCGGCGGCAAGGCCAAGGCGCCCATCGTCGTGCGCATGTCCATGGGCGCCGGCATGAACGCCGCCGCACAGCACAGCCAGACCATCTATTCCATGCTTTCGGCCGTGCCGGGGCTGAAGGTGGTGGTGCCGTCGAACCCGGCCGATGCCAAGGGCATGCTGGCCGCGGCGATCCGCGACGACGACCCGGTGATCTTCCTGGAACACAAGGCGCTTTATTCCAGCAAGGGCGAGGTGCCGGACGACGAATACGTGGCGCCGCTGCATGGCGCGAGCCTGGTGCAATCGGGCAAGGATGCGACCGTGGTCACGCTGGGCCGCATGGTCTCCTTTGCCGCAAAGGCGGCGGCGAAGCTGGCCGGGGACGGAATCACCGTCGATCTGATCGACCTGCGTTCCACCTCGCCCATCGACGAAGAGATGATCCTGGAAAGCCTGTCGCTGACCGGGCGGCTGGTGGTCGTGGACGAATCCAACCCGGTCTGCTCGATCGCCTCGGAAATCGCCGCCATCGCGGCCGAGAAAGGCTTCGCCTCGCTGCATGCGCCGGTGGTGCGGGTCACGGCGCCACATACGCCGGTGCCCTTCGCCCGCGAATTGGAGCGCATGTATGTCCCCGGTCCCGACCGGATCGAAGCGGCCATCCGCAAAGCCGTGAAAGGAGAGTGAGCATGGCCCGGATCCACCCCGTCACCCTGCCGAAATGGGGCCTTGAAATGTCCGAGGGCCAGATCTCGCGCTGGATCGTCGCCGAGGGCGACAGCGTCGAGCCGGGCACCGAGCTGGTCGACATCGAGACCGACAAGATCGTCAACACGCTGGACACCGACAGGGGCGGCACCCTGCGCCGCATCCTGGTACCCGAGGGCGAGACCGCCCCGGTCGGCGCGCTGATCGCCGTGCTGGCCGAAGCCGATGCCAGCGAGGCCGAACTGGCCGAATTCATCGCCTCCTATGTGCCCGTCGATGCCTCGTTCGAACCCAAGGACGAGGGACGGGCGGAATCCGCAGGGCCCGAACCCTCCCCCGCCGCCGATGCTCCTGCGGATGCCGGCGCCGCGCCGAAGGCCTCCCCCTTGGCGCGCCGCATCGCCGAGCAGGACGGCATCGACCTGGCCGGGGTCGAGGGTTCGGGCTGGGGTGGCAAGATCAGGAAGGCCGACCTGCCGCCGCGCCCCGCCGCGCTTGCCCCCGACGAGGCGGCAAGGCGGAATGCGGGCGCCCATGCCAGCCCGGTCGGGGTGAATTTCGCCAATGCGCTTGGCTTCGACCTGACCGGGCTGAAGCCCAGCGGCTACCGCGGGCGCATCTCGCTGGCCGATGTGCAGGCAGCGGTCCAGGCGGCCGGCCTGTGGTCGCCGCCAGCGGCCGCGATTCCCGCCGCGCCTGGGGCAGCGCCGGCAACGGCTGCGGCGCAGGGGGTCGAGCAGCCCTTTACCGGGATGCGCAAATCCATCGCCAACGCGCTGCGCCATTCCAAGCAGACCGTGCCGCATTTCTACACCGCCATGGATGTCGAGATGGACGCGCTGATGGCGCTGCGCAGCCAGTTCAACAGCGGGCGCGAGGGCGCGAGAATTTCGGTCAACGACTTCCTGCTGCGCGCCGCCGCCCTGGCCCTGGCGGCCCATCCCGAGGTGAACATCCACGTCTCGGACAGCGGCATCACCCGCTTCGACCAGGTCGATCTGTGCGTCGCGGTCGCCATCGACGCCGGGCTGGTCACGCCGGTGATCCGCAATGCCGCCCAGCGGCCCCTGACCGAGATCTCGGCCGAAGCGGGCCGGCTGATCGCCGCCGCCCGCGACCGCAGCCTGACCGCCGAGGATCTGCGCGGCGGCACCTTCACCCTGTCCAACCTGGGCATGTATGGCGTGCACAGTTTCGATGCGATCATCAACCCGCCCCAGGGCGCGATCCTGGCGGTGGGCGGCCCCCGGCGCGAGGCGCGCGAGACCGCCGATGGCGGGCTGCGTTTCGCCAGCGTCGCGACGCTGACGCTGTCGGCCGATCACCGAGGCATCGACGGCGCGGTCGCCGCGCAGTTCCTGTCCACCCTGAAGGCCCGGATCGAAGCGCCGATGTCGCTGGTGATGTGACGCCGCATCCCGGCGCGGCAAAGGCCCCCTTTCGGGGGCCTTTCCTATTCGGGGACGGGCCAATGCGCCGCGAAGGCATGCGAGGCGTCGTAAAGCTCCAGCAGTTCCACGACATTGCCGTCCGGGTCATGGCCATAGACCGCGTTGAAGGTCGGCCGCGGCAGGGGCGAGGAATGGAACACCACGCCCTTCTGCTGCAGCCGTTCGTATTCGGCGTCCAGATCCTGCACCGCCAGGCAAAGATGCGTCAGCCCGGCCCCGAATAGGCGCTGATGCGGGCTGCGCCGTTCCGGGGCCGGCGCCTCGAACTGGAACAGTTCCAGATAGCAGTTCCGGTGCCGCAGCATCGCCAGCTGGGCGGCCGAACCGCTGGCGCCCAGCAGCGCGTTCTGGACCTCGGCATCGGCGGTCCAGGACTGGCGGTGGACCAGCTCGAACCCCAGCACCTCGGTATAGAAGCCGATCAGCCTTTCGATGTCATGGGTCGAGATCGCCGCGTGATGAACCCCCAGGATCACGCCCGCTGTTCCTCGGGCTGGTAATGCCGCAGCCAGCCGGTCCAGCTGGGCAGCGATTCAGGATAGTCGCCGGGCATCGGCGCCTCGTATCCGCGCTGGCGCAGCGGCGAGGCCAGCGCCTCGGCATAGCTTTGCACCGGGACGTAATACAGGAACTTCAGCAGCCGCGAGGCGAAATACCATTTCCCGTCGCGGCGGCGGTATTCGTCCTCGTAGCGCAGCGAGCCGACCAGCACCTGCTGGTTGCGCACCGCCTCGGCATGGCAGAACACCTCGCCGGTGGCGCGGTCCGGGTCGGCGGGATCGAAGGTGACGACCGTGTCATGGGTCCAGTGGACCGACAGGCCCAGCACCTCGAACCGCTTGCGATACATCTGCATGATGCCCCCGAGCCCCTCGCCCTTCATGCGTCCGTCGGCGGAGCGCACCCAGGAATCCTCGCGAAACAGCGACCGCAACAGGGGCACGTCGCGGTCGTCGCAGGCTTTGCAGTAATGCGAAATCAGCGCCAGGATCTCGGCGCGCGATTCCAGGCGGTCCAGCCGGGTTTCCAGATCGGTCAACTTGTCTCTCCCTTACAGCAGTAAAACTGTTATTGCACACATTGACTCGGTTTTCATTATATAGTTTTATTGTTTGTGTATAAATATATCGCGCAGCCAGTTCGGGATCCGCTGATGACCCTTGACGCGTTCCACCCTCTCAAGGCCTCGGAAAGCACCCCGCCCGCACCGGAGGGCTGGATCGAGCTGCCCTCGCCCGGCGGGTTCTGCGACACCTTCGGCCCCGTGCATGCGACGCGCGACGGGGCGGGGCAATTCGCGGTAGGCTTTCGCTGCGCGGAACGCCACCTGAACCCATCGCGCTATTGCCACGGCGCGGCGCTGGCGGCCTTTACCGACATGCAGGCTTACGGCGTGCAGCATCTGGTCGGCTATGCGGCGGCGGTGGTGCCCACGATCTCGATGAACATCGACTTCCTGTCCATCGTCCACCTCGGCGACTGGGTGCGCGGCGACATCGAGGTGACGCGCAAGACCCGCAACCTGGTCTTTGCCCAGATGCGATGCAGCGTCGGCGACCGGCCGGTGATGAACGCCCGCGCGCTCTTCAAGGTCATGGCGATGGACGCGCTGGCCGACACCACCTATTTCGACCGCATCGGCCCCGAGATCGAGCGCCGCTTCGCGCGCATCGGCCGCTGATGGCAAGCCAGCCCCCCATCCCCGGCAGGCGATACGACCTGACCGCCGCGCTGGACGACCGGGTGCGCGCGCTTTGCGCCGCCCCGCCGCGGCAGGGCGACCTGGCGCATCCGATCCACGCCTACCTGGGCGCGCTGGCGGCAATGCCGGCGCCCATCGGCGATTTCAGCCGCAACCTGGGGCTGGCCTTCGATGCCGGTCCGGTGCTGGGCGAATGCCGGCTGTCCTTTCCCGGCCGGCTGCGGGTTGGCCAAGCCTATGACGCCACGGTCGAGGTTCTGGACCTGACGCGCAAGCCCAGCCGCCGCTTTGGCCAGGCCGACCATCTGGCGCTGGCCATCACGCTGTCGGACCAGGCCAGCCCGGCCAGCGTGCTGCAATTCAGGATGATTACCCCGGTGGTGGCCGATGACTGACAGGCAGGACGAAACCGGCTGGAGCTTCGGCCCGGTCAGCGGCCCCGACATGGCGGAATGGTGCGCGCTTCTGCGCGACGACAACACCATCCACCTGCGGCGCGAGGCCGCCGAGGCGGCGGGCTTCGGCCCCCGGCGCGTCAATCCCGGCCCGGCCAACCTGGCCTATGTCATCAGCGCCGCCATGGCCGCCCATCCGCAGGCCGAGTTCGCCGAGATCGCCGCCTTCTTCGCCGACAACGTCTTCGAGGGCGACCGGCTTGCCGCCCGGCTGACCCCCGAGCCCGGCGGCACACTTTACGCCGAGGGGCGCGCGGCGCCGGTCCTGCGGGTCCAATTCAGCTTCAAGGAGCATGACTGATGTCCGATATCCTGACGGCAAGCGGCACGACGGTCTGGCGCCTGATCGCCGGGCGCGCCCATGACCGGCCCGAGGCGCCGGCGCTGATCGAGGGCGACCGGGTGCTGAGCTATGCCGGGATGATCGCCGCCGCCGACCGCATCGCCGCCGACCTGGCGGCGCGGGGCGTGACGCGGGGCGACCGCGTGGCCGTCCTGTCCGAGAACTGCATCGAATACGGCCTGACGCAGCTGGCCTGCGCCAAGCTGGGGGCAATGGTCGCCTGCCTGAACTGGCGGCTGGTGGCGCCGGAACTGGCCTGGTGCATCGACCTGGTCCAGCCGCGGCTTATGCTTTGCTCGGCCCGCCACCGCGACCTGGCCCGCGCCGCCTGCCCCGACCGCAAGGCCCTGGACCTGCGCAGCCTGGGATGCGAGGGCGAGGCCCCCGACCAGGCCCGGCCCGAGGACGGGTTCATCATCATCTATACCTCGGGCACCACCGGCCGGCCCAAGGCCGCCGTCATCAGCCAGCGGGCGCAGATCGCGCGCATGTGCGCCTTTCGGCTGGACCTGGGGCTCGCGCGCGAGGACGGCTATATCTCATGGGCGCCGATGTTCCACATGGGGGGCACCGAGCATCTGTTCTCGACCCTGCTGATCGGCGGCGCCGTCACCGTGATGGACGGGTTCGACGCCGACCGGATCATCGACACGCTGGAGCAGCAGCGCATCGGCTGGCTGATGATCGTGCCCGCCACCACCGAGCTTCTGCTGGCCCGCCTGCGGACGCGCCGGCCCCGGATCAAGGGCGTGCGGGTGGTCGGAGCCATGGCGGACATGACGCCGGCCGCGGTCATCGACGAGGTGACGCGGCGTCTCGACGCGCCCTATCTCAATTCCTTCGGCGCGACCGAGACCGGGATGCCGCCGCTCTCCGGCGACCTGATCCGGCCCGGAGAGATGCCGCGCAGCCTTGCCAAGAAGCTGAGCGTGCTGACCGAGCTGCGCCTTGTCGGCCCCGACGGCCGCGACGTGGCCCAGGGCGAGACCGGCGAAGCCTGGGTCAGGGGGCCGACGCTTTTCAGCGGCTACTGGAACGCCGACGAGGTCAACCGCGACAATTTCAGCGGCGGCTGGTTCCACATGGGCGACCTGTTCCGCCGCACGCCCGCGGGCTATGAATTCGCCGGGCGCTCGAAATATCTCATCAAGTCCGGGGGCGAGAACATCTATCCGGCCGAGATCGAGCGGGTGATCCTGGCCGATCCGCGCGTCGCCGACGCCATCGTCGTGCGCCGCCCCGATCCGCATTGGGGCGAGGTGCCGGTGGCGGTGGTGGCGCGCTGCGACGACAGCCTGGACGAGGCCGGGGTGATCGCGCTGTGCCGCGCCAGCCTGGCCGGCTACAAGCGCCCCAAGGACGTGGTCTTCGTCCCGGTCGAGCGCTTTCCGCGCAGCACCAGCGGCAAGATCATCCGCGAAGAGGTCGAAACCATGGTGCTGGACGCCACGGCCTGAACGGCCGCGGCGCCCTGCTTCATTCGACGAAACGGCCCGGCGCCTGGTGATAGGCGGGCGGGACCACGGCGACGTCGAGCCCGCTGTCGATCACCAGAACCTGCCCGGTGATGCCGCGGGCCGAGGGACCGGCCAGATAGGCGAAGGCATCGGCGATGTCCTCGGCCGTGCAGACATAGGGGATGGGATTGCGCGCCAAGGCCCGGTCATAGGCCGCCTGCTCGCCACCGCTGAGGCTGCTGGTCATGCCCGTCACCACATTGCCCGGCGCCAGCGCATTCACCCGGATCGCGCGCGGCGCCAGCTCCACCGCGCTCGAGCGCGTCAGCCCCACCACCGCGTGCTTGGCGGCGGTATAGGAATGGTTGGCCCAGGCCCCGACCCCCGCCAGGCTGGCGGTGTTCAGGATCACGCCGCCCTGGTTGCCCATGGCGTTCGCGGCGTGCTTGGTGCCATGGAAAACGCCGCTGACCATGACCTCCAGCACGCGGTTGAAATCCCGTGCCGCGGTCGTTCCGATCGGGCCGATGGCGCCCAGGATGCCGGCGTTGTTGATCATGCAATCCAGCCGGCCGTGACGGTCCAGCGCCGCCTGCACCAGCGCCTCGACCTGGCGCTCGTCGGCCACGTCGCAGGCCAGGGCGGTCGCGCCAAGCTCCTGCGCCAGGGCCTGCACGCCCTCGGGCCGCAGGTCGCCCAGGACCAGCCTCCAGCCGTCGCGGTGAAAGCGGCGGGCGGTCGCCGCGCCCAGCCCCGAGCCCGCGCCGGTGACGACGGCGACCTTGTCCCGCGTGTCATTCATCTTGCAGCAGCGCCTCCAGCTCGCCGATCTGTGCCTCGCTCAGCCGCAATTCGGCGGCCTTCGCATTCGCAATCACCTGTTCGGGCTTGGTCGCCCCGGCCATGACCGAGGCCACGACGGGCCTGGACAGCAGCCAGGCAAAGGCGACCTCGGTCATGGCAAGCCCGTTCTGGTCGCACCAATCGGCGATGCGGTCCACGCAGGCCAGGTTCTCGGGCGTCAGATAGCGGTCGGCCAGCCGCGCGATCTTGCCGAAACGCCCCTCGCCCGTGTCGCCGCCGCGGTATTTGCCGGTCAAGAGCCCCGAGGCCAGCGGGAAATAGGGCAGCAACCCCAGCCCCAGCGCGTTCAGGCAGGGGATCGTCGTCGCCTCGGCCTCGCGCCGGATCAGCGAATATTCCGCCTGGAGCGAGATGAAATGCTGCACACCCAGTTCCCGCGCCAGGTGGTGGGCATGGGCGATTTCCCAATCCGCCATGTTCGAGGTGCCGATATAGCGGACCTTGCCCTGGGCGATCAGCCGGTCCAGCGCGTCCAGCGTCTCCTCGATCGGGGTGGTCGGGTCCGATTCGTGCAGCTGGTAAAGGTCGATCCAGTCGGTGCCCAGCCGGCGCAGGCTGTCCTCGACGCAGCGGATGATATAGGAGCGGTCGGCGCCGCGGCTGCCGTCGGCCATCTGCATGCCGAACTTGGTCGCCACCACGGCCCGGCCGCGCCGCGGGCCCAGCGCGCGGCCCAGGAACTCTTCCGAGCCGCCGGAACGGCCATAGATGTTGGCGGTGTCGAAAAAGGTGATCCCGGCATCCAGCGCCGCATCGACCACGCGGCGCGATTGCGCCTCGTCCGTGGTCCAGTTGAAATTGTTGCAGCCCAGCCCGACCGCCGAGACGGTCAGGCCCGAGCGGCCCAGCTTGCGATAGTCCATGCTTGCACCTTTCTAGAGTTCGCGGATCACGTCGCGCCCGTCCCAGCCCACCGAAGGCAGGCGCATGCGGTCGAACATCTGCCGCCGCTCGGGCTTCAGATCGACCAGTTCGATCATCGGCGCATCGGGATCGGCGGGGTCGCACAGATAGCACATGCGCGACAGGGCCTGGCGGCCCTCGATGGCGCGGACCATGCCGCGCGCCTCGGCCGCCGCCAGCTGCGCGTCGAAATCGTCGCAGAGAAAGCCGAAATGCTGAAGCCCGGCGCCGCGCCTTTCCAGGAAGTCTCGATAGGGCGAGGCTGCGTCGGCCGGCTCGATCAGTTCGATCTGCACCGGGCCGGTATAGCCCATCAGCACCCGCCTGTGGATCTGGACCGAGACCGGCTCGTCCCAGATCTTCAGCACCTGGAACGGGATCGGCACCGGATAGACGAAGAAGGGCCCGACCCCCATGCGCCCGGCCCAGTCATGGGCGGCGGCATCGGCATCGGGGACCACATATCCGTGCTGGAACAGGGTTCCGTAATGGCGGCTCATGCTTTTCCTCCTTGGTGGCGGGTGGTTGGTGCGATCTGCGCCGCGGCGGCGCTACGGCCGGCCATCCCGGCCCGGCCCCAGCGTGGCGAAGGAAAAGGGGTGGCTGTCATCCGTCACCTCCAGCAGTTCCAGCACATTGCCGTCGGGATCGTGGCCGTAAACCGAGGCATGGCTGGCCCGGCGCTGCGGGGCCGAGCGAAAGCGGATGCCCGCCGCCTCGAGCCGGGCGACCTCGGCCGCCAACTCGCGGACATGCAGGCAAAGATGGGTGATGCCGTGGTCCTGGATACCGCGGTCCGGCCGGCTGGGGGCGGGGCTCGAGAACTCGAAAAGCTCCAGAAAGCAGTTGCCGGCGCGCAGCTTGGCCTGGCGCGCCGCCGATCCCCTGAGGCCCATGATCGTGTCGGGCAGCGCCGCGCCCTGCGCCCAGTCCATGCGCGAGGCGACGGTGAAGCCCAGCACGTTGCAATAGAAATCCAGCGCCCGGTCCAGGTCCGGGGTCGAGATGGCGGCGTGGTGGATGCCCAGGATCATGGCCGCGCCTCGGCCGCCGCATTGCTGCCCGCCACCCGGCCGAAGACGATGGCATTGCCGATCGAGGCGCCGCCGCCGGCATAGCAGGGGCCGAACATGCCGCCCGTCGTCTCGCCCGCGGCATAGAGGCCGGCAATCGGCCGGTCGGCCTGGTCCAGCACCCGCGCCTCGGTGTCGATCCTCAGCCCGGTGCCGGTCCAGCACACGATGGCCGGCCGGATGCGCGCGCCGTAGAAGGGCGGGGTCGAAATCGGCTTCAGATGCTCGGCCGGCTTGAAGAAATGCGCATCCCGCCCGGTTTCGGCGGCGCGGTTGGCGGCGGCGACGGTGGTGGCCAGCGTCGCCGCGTCGATGCCGAGTTGCGCCGCCAGCCCCTCCAGCGTATCGGCCTGCGCGACCTGCCCGCGGGCGGCGAAATGCGCCAGCCGGTCCGCCGACCAGTTCGGCGCGGTGGCCGAGCGGGCCTCGCGCCGCGCCGCCTCGTCGAAGATCGCGAAGCATTCGCGCGCGGTCTGTTCGTTCAGCAGTTCGGACAGGATGGAATACTCGCAGGATTCGTCGACGAAGCGGCGCCCCTCATGCGTGACATGGATCAGCCAGGGCGGCAGATAGGTCTCCAGCTCCTTTTCCCAGCCCGGCGTCATCAGCAGAAGGCCGCGATCCGGCCGGGTGATGCCGGCGCCAAGGCGGCGGCCGATGCGAATGCCGTCGCCCTGGGAATGGGGCGAGCCGATATACCAGGACAGCTCGCCCTGCGCCGCGGCCGTGGGGTAAAGCTCGGCCAGCAATTGCCGGTTGGCGCCGAAGCCTCCGCTGGCCAGCACCACCGCCCCCGCCGTCACCCGGTCGCCCTCGACCAGGATGCCGGCGACGCGGCCATCCTCGACCAGCAGCTCCTGCACCCGGCTGCGCAGCGCCATGTCCACGGCAAGGCCGCTCAGCGAGCCCTCCAGCACCTCGGCGATCTCGGCGCCATGGCCGCGGGCGCGATGGCCGCGCCGGATCTTGTCCACGCCCGAGCAATAAAGGTTCTCCTCGGGGAAATCGACGCCCAGCCCGACCAGCCATTCGAAGGCCGGCGTCGCGTCGTGGCACAGCCGCCTGACCAGCGCCGGGTCGAGCTTGTATTGGTTGATATGCAGGTAATAGCGGTAAAGCGCCTCGGGCGTGTCCTCGATCCCCGCCCGGCGCTGGAGCGAGGTGCCCGCCGCATAGAACACGCCCCCCGACAGGGCGGTCGAGCCGCCGGCCTTGTCGCCCGCCTCGACCATCAGCACGCGGGCGCCGGCCTGGGCGGCCATATGCGCCGCCGCAAGCCCGGCCCCGCCGGCGCCCACCACGATGACGTCGTAATCCCTGTCCATCACGCTGCTCCCTTCATCCCCGGTGCGGCGCCCTGGGCCATGTCCTCCAGGACCATGGCGGCGCATCTCTCGCCGATCATGATCGACGGCGCGTTGGTGTTGCCGGCCGGCAGCCGCGGCATGATCGAGGCATCCGCCACGTAAAGCCCGCCGATGCCATGCACGCGCAGCCGGTGATCGACCACGCCGCCCGCGGCCAAGGGCAGCATGGCGCAGGAGCCCACGGGATGCAGGTTCGCGATGCCGTTGCCGCGCAGCCAGTCGACGATCTCGGCCTGGGTCCGCACCGCGGGGCCGGGGCGGATCTCTTCGGCCATATAGCGGGCCAGCGCCGGCTGGCCGGCGATATGGCGCGTGATGCGGACGGCATTGGCCATGGCCATGCGGTCCACCTCGTCGCGAAAGAAATTGTGCCGGATCACCGGATCGGCAAAGGGGTCGGGCGCGCGCAGCCGCACCTCGCCGGTCGCCACCGGGTCCAGATGCACCGGGCTCATGGTGAAGCCGGGAAAGTCGTGGACCCGCATCCCCCGCCTGTCGCGCGAGGCGACCGACCAGATGTTGGTGTTGATCTGCAGGTTGGGCCGGTCCCTCGTCTCGTCCGTGCGGGTGAAGATGCCGGCAAAGATGCCGTTCGCGGCCAGCGGCCCGCGCCGGGCCAGCACATATTGCGCCCCGGCGATGGCCTTGCGCAGCGGGCTGCGCGCCAGTTCGTTGATCGTCACCGGCTCGCGGCAGCGAAAGATCAGAGAGCAATAGAAATGGTCGCGCAGGTTGGCGCCGACGCCGGGCAGGTCGTGCAGCACCTCGATGCCGTGGTCGCGCAGATGATCGGCCGGGCCGATCCCCGAAAGCTGCAAGAGCTGGGGCGAGCCGAAGGCCCCGCCGCAGACCACGACCCCGTGCCGCGCCCGCGCCCGCAGGATGCGCCCGCCTTGGCGGTATTCGATGCCGACGGCCTTGCGACCCTCGAACAGCAGCCGCGTGGCATGGGCGCCGGTGTCGATGCGCAGGTTGCGGCCCGCCGCCGACAGGTAGGCGCGGGCCGAGTTGCAGCGCCGCCGGTTGCGGGTGGTGGTCTGGAACAGGCCCGCCCCCTCTTGCCGGGCACCGTTGAAATCGGGGTTTGCGGGGATGCCGGCCTGTTTCGCGGCCTCGATGATCGCCAGCGCCACCGGCGACGGGTCGGGCTGGTCCGAGACGGCCAGCGGCCCGCCGGTGCCGTGATAATCGTCGGGACCGCGCGCCTGGTCCTCGGCCTTCTTGAACCAGGGCAGCACGTCCTGCCAGCTCCAGCCGGGATTTCCCAGCTGCGCCCAGTTGTCGTAATCGGTCGGATGGCCGCGGATATACAGCATGCCGTTGATCGAGCTGGTGCCGCCCAGAACCTTGCCGCGCGGGTTGTACATCGGCCGCCCGTTCAGTTCCGGCTCTGGCTCGGATTCGAACATCCAGTTCACCTTGGGATTGGTGAACAGCATGGGATAGCCCATCGGCACCTTGATCCAGAAGGCGCTGTCGCGCGGGCCCGCCTCGAGCAGCAGGACACGGTATTTCCCCGATTCCGCCAGCCGTCCGGCCACCGCGCAGCCCGCGGAACCGGCGCCCGAGACGATGAAGTCGAACTCGCTGTCGAAACGCATTGCGTCCTCCTTGCGCAACGGGCGCGCCCCTGCCGGCGCGCGCGCCTGCGGTGCCTTACAGATCCTCGGGGCGCGCGAAGCTGCCGTCCTTGACGGTCAGGATGCCCATGCCGAAGGTCGCGGCGCGTTCCGGGGTGAAGTTGTAGACGCCCTCGCCTACGATCACCGGCACGTCCTTGATATTGGCTAGGGCGTCGCGCATCTCCTCGCGCGTGGCATCCGGCCCGGCGCGGCGCAGCGCGTCGGCAAAGACCATCATCGTCGAATAGCCCTGCGGCGCCCAGTTGTCGGCCTCGACCCCGTGCCTGGCCTTGTAGGCTTCGGCAAAGGCGCGCGAGGGCTCGTCGAAGCCGCCGGGGGTCCATTCGCCGATCACGGTCACGCCCTCGACCGCGCTGCCGCCGGTGTTGAGGAACTCGGGCGAGGCCAGCGATTGCAGCCCGAAGATCTGCACCTCGGGGTCAAGGCCCGCCTGCTTGAACTGCATGATGACATTGGCGCCAAGCGCGGCCGGGGTGGCGATGAACAGGCAGTCGGCATCGCTTTGCGCCACCTTCACCGCCAGGGCCGAGAAGTCGATGTCGGACAGCTTGACGCCGTCGAGCTGCGCCTTCACCCCGTGTTCCTTTACCCGCTCCATGAACACATTCGCCATGGCGACATAGGCTTCGTTGTCCAGCACGGTGATGACCGCGCAGTCCTGCACGCCGCGCTTTTCGGCGGCATAATCGGCGATCGGCGGCGTCGCGATCGAGGCCGGCTGCGAAAACGGGAAGGACCAGGGCCCGGCCTGCGGCACGGCGTCGTTGTTTGACTGCATATAGGCCAGGATGCCCAGATCGTTGGCCGCGGCCGCAGCCGCCGGGGCGATGGCGCCGGTGGTCGGGCCGATGATGGCGATGTTTTCCGAATCCGCGGCGCGCCGGCCGATCAGGCCCAGCGCCTGGCCGCGGTCGCCCGCGTCGTCGTCCAGCGTATACTGGATGGTGACGCCCTCGCCCGCCAGGCCCTTGGCGTTGATGTCCTCGATGGCCATGACCGCGCCGTCGGCGATGCCGCGGCCGATGAAGGCCGGGCTGCCGGTCAGCGACTGGATGATCGCCACCTTGACCTCCTTGGCCATGGCCATCGGCGCAAAGGCGGCAGAGGCGGCAAGCGCGGTGCCCATCAGGATTCTCAGTGACATTCGTTCCTCCCGTCCTTGGGCGCGCTGCCGCCGCGCCCTGGCGCGGCAATCCGGCTGCCCCTGTTGAAACCTGCGCCCGACACGGCCGCGCCGGCAAAGCGGCGGGCGGTCGTCGATTCGTGCATATCGGTAAATGAACACAAATTCACAGTTGTTGTATACAAAAATATGTGCCTATGAATTATTGGACGGAAGAATCCGAAGAACCCCGGCCGGGAAGGGAGAGGCTCGTGTTCCTGCAACAAATCGTCAACGGATTGGTGATCGGCGGGGTCTATGCGCTGTTCGCGCTTGGCTTCACGCTGATCTTCGGCATCCACAAGATCATGAACCTCGCCCATGGCGGTATCTTCATGACCGGGGCCTTCATCGGCCTTTACTCGGTCCAGGCGGGATTGCCGCTTTGGCTGGCCTTCATCCTGGCGATGATCGGCGCCGGCCTCGTCTCGGTCATCATCGAGGTCACGGCCTTTCGCCGCCTGCGCCAAAGCGGCGAGGTCGAGTTCAGCGCCCTGATCTCCTCCATCGGGGCGAACCTGGTGCTGGTGTCCATCGCGCAGATGCTGTCCAAGACTCAGGTGCTGCGCTTTCCCTTCGACACCTTCCCGGTGGTGATCTTCAAGGTCTGGGGGCTGCGGGTCTCGGCGTTGCAGCTGGCGATGGCGGTGCTGGCGATCCTGCTGGTGGCGGGGCTTTCCTGGTATCTCTACCGGACCGGCTTTGGCCGCCAGGTCCGCGCCGTGGCGCAGAACGAGCGCGCGGCGCTGCTGGCGGGCATCCGGCCCAGCGTCATCTATTTCCAGACCTTCATGCTGTCGGGCATGCTGGCAGGGGCGGCGGGGGTGCTGGTCGGGCTGGCCTTCAACTCGATCCATTTCATGATGGGCGACCCCTTCCTGCTGCGCGGCTTCGTCGTGGTGATCCTGGGCGGGCTGGGCTCGGTCGCGGGGGCGCTGGTCGCCTCGCTGGGCTTCGGCGTGCTGCAGACGCTGAGCGTCGCCTACCTGTCCTCGCGGCTGTCCGACATCATCATCTTCGGCCTGCTCTTTGCTGTGCTGCTGCTGCGCCCCAACGGCCTTTTCGGGCAGGACGAGGCCGGCGTGCTGAGGGGGCGCCGCTGATGGACACGCTGCTGAGCTTTCGCCCGCTTTTCGACCTGTTCCTGATCCACCTGGGCTTTGCCTATTCGCAATATATCGTGCTGCGCGCCGGCGCCTTTTCCATCGGCAATGTCGGCCTGTCGGCCATCGGCGCCTATACCGCGGCCATCCTGACGGTGAACTACGGCCTGCCGCTGCCGGTGACGCTGCTGGCCGGGGCCTTTGCCGGGCTGGCCTTCGGCGCGCTGCTGGCGATCCCGCTGGCGCGGCTGCGCGGGGTCTACCAGGCCATCGCCTCGCTGGCCTTCGTGCAGATCGTGCTGTCGGCCAATCTTTATGCCGAGAACGTCACCGGCGGCGCCATGGGCTTTTCCGGCATCCCCAAGCTGGTCGGCACCGGGACGCTGCTGGTCTTTGCCCTGGCGACGATCCATGTGATGCTGGCGATCTCGCGCTCGCGGCTGGGCCGGGCCTTCGACGCCGTGCGCGAGGACGAGGGCATGGCCGTGTCGCTGGGCATCAACGCCGCGCACACGCAGGCCATCGCCTATATGATCTCAGGCCTGCTGGCCGGGCTTTTCGGCAGTCTCGAGGCGCTGCATTCCTATGCGGTCGAGCCGAACCAGTTCGGCTTTCACCTGATCATCGTGATCCTGTCCTATGTCGTGCTGGGCGGGCGGCGCAGCGTCTGGGGGCCGCTGGTGGGCGTCGCCCTGCTGATCGCGCTGCCCGAGATCTCGCGTCCGCTCGCCGATGCGCGGATCATGATCTATGGCCTGATCCTGATAGCGGTGATGAACTTCATGCCGCGCGGCATCGTCGACACGCTGGTCGCCCGCCGCGCCCGCGCCGCCAACCCCGAGGTCCGCCAGGCAGAGGTGAAGGGATGACCGATCTTGTCCTTGAGCATGTCCACAAGAATTTCGGCGGCGTCATCGCCTCGAACGATGTCAGCATGCGGGTGCCGGCGGGCCGGATCACCGGCCTGATCGGGCCGAACGGCGCCGGAAAGACCACGCTGATCAACCTGATCACCGGCATGTTGTCGCTCAGTTCGGGCAGGGTGCTGTTCGGGGGGCGCGACATCTCGGCCGAGCCGGCCGACAAGGTGGCGCGCGCCGGCATGGGCCGCACCTTCCAGAACATCCGCCTGCAGAAGGAGGCGAGCGTGCTGGCCAATGTCATGGTCGGCTTTCACCGGCACGAGACCTGTTCGCTGGTCGCGGCGATCCTGGGCCTGCCCTCGTCGCGGCGCGAGGATGCGCTGCTGCGGCAAAAGGCGATGGCGCTGCTCGGGCGGTTCGGGATGGCCGGGCATGCCGACAGCCCGGCGGGCAGCCTGGCCTATGGCCACCAGCGCAAGGTCGAGATGATGCGGGCGCTCGCCACCGATCCCGACCTGATCCTGCTGGACGAGCCGGTCGCCGGCATGAACGACGTCGAGGCGCTGCAACTGGGCCGGATCTTTCGCGAGCTTGCCGACGAGGGCAAGGCGATCCTGCTGATCGAACACAACATGCGCTTCGTGCAGGAGCTTTGCGACCACGTCTATGTGCTGGACGGCGGCCGGCTGATCGCCGAGGGCAAGCCCCGCGACGTGGTTGCCGATCCCGCCGTCATCACCGCCTATCTGGGAGAGGAATGATGCTGCTGACGGTGACGGACCTCCATGCCTCCTACAGCGGCATCCGCGCGCTGGCCGGGGTTTCGCTGAACGTCGCGCAGGGCGAGATGGTGGCGCTGATCGGGCCGAACGGCGCCGGGAAATCGACGCTGCTGAACTGCATCAGCGGCATCGTCCGGCCCGGTGCCGGCCAGATCCGGGTCGAGGGGGCCGAGCTGGTGCGCAAGCCCGCCTGGGCCATCGCGCGCATGGGCATCCTGCAATCGCCCGAGGGACGGCAGGTGCTGCCCGACATGTCGGTGATCGAGAACCTGCGGGTCGGCGCCAACGCCCTGCACGGCCGCCGGCCCACCCATGACATCCAGGCGGTGTTCCGCCTGTTCCCGATCCTGCGGGAGCGGCAGGAACAGCTGGCCGGCTCGCTTTCCGGGGGCCAGCAGCAGATGCTGGCCATCGGTCGCGCGCTGATGGGCGGGCCGCGCCTGCTGCTTCTGGACGAGCCCAGCCTGGGGCTTGCCCCGGTCATCGTGCAGCAGGTCTTCGACGCGCTGGCGCAGCTGCGCCGCGACGGCATGACGATCCTGCTGGTGGAACAGAACGCGCGCAAGGCCTTGCAGGTCTCGGACCGCGCCTATGTCATCGAACACGGCCATGTCGTGGCCGAGGGGCCCAGCCGCAGGCTGGCGCAGGACGACGGCGTGATCGCGCATTACCTGGGCACCGGCGGGCATTAGCCCGCCCTGCCCTTGTCCCCGCGCCGCTATGCGGCCGCGGCTTCGGTTTCCAGCGCCCGGCGCGCGCGCATATGTTCGGCCGGCAGGTTCACCGTCTCGACGCAGACCAGCCTTTCGCCGCGATAGCTGCGCACCAGAAGCCGCGCCGGGTCGGGCGAGGGCTCGATCTCGGTCCGGTCGGCGCCATCGCGCAATCCGGCGATTTGCAGCTTGTGCGGGCCCTGGTCGCTCCAGAACCAGGGCGTCCTGGCAAAGGGCACGGGCTGGCCCGCCAGCCGCTCGGCCAGGCATTTCGCCTGATCCACGGCGGCCTGCACGGATTCCAGCCGCAGATGCGGCCCGCCCGGCCCCTGCGCCACGGCGGCGCAATCGCCGATCGCCGAAATGGCCGAGTCCGAGGTCGCCAGGAAGCAATCGGCAAGGATGCCGTTGTCCACCGCAAGCCCGGCCTCGCGCGCCAGTTCCGCATTGGGTACCACCCCGGTCGCCATCAGCACCGCATCCGCGGCAATCGTCCGGCCATCCGCCAGCTCCACCGCGCCGGCAGCACCGTCCGGCCGCGCCAGGATACGCCGGACCGTGACGTCCAGGTGGATCTCGGCCCCTGCGTCGCGATGCGCGCGCAGGAAATGGTCCGACACCGCCGGCGAAACCGCCCGCGCCATCAGCCGCCCGGCCGCCTCGAGCAGCGTGACCCGCAGGCCGGCGGCACGGAACACCGCCGCCGCCTCGAGCCCGATGAAGCCGCCGCCGACGATCACCACATGTCGCGCGGCCGCGGCCAGGCTGCGCATCCGGTCGGCGTCGTCCAGGCCGCGCAGCGCCATCACCCCCGGCAGGTCCGCGCCCTCGACAGGGGGAAGCCGGTTGCGGGCGCCGGTGGCCAGGACCAGCTGCCCATAGCCCAGCCGCCGGCCGTCCGACAGCACGACGGCATGGTCGGCACGCTCGATCCTTTCCACGCGACTGGAGGTCAGCACGGTGATGCCGTTCATCTCATAGAACTCGGCCTTGCGCAGCAGCAGGCGCTGGGGCTCGCCCTCGTTGAAATAGGTCTTGGACAGCGGCGGGCGGCTGTAGGGCAGGAACGGCTCGTCCCCCACCAGGACGATGGGGCCGGGATAGTCCTTCTGCCGCAGGCTGATCGCCAGCTGGCAGGCGGCCTGCCCCGCCCCGACGATGACGACTGCATGGTGATGGCTTCGCTGCATGGGGCCTCCGCTGGAAAAGGCGATCCCGGCGGGCCGCGCCGGGAAAGCATCTTCGCCGACAAGAACCGATCCGCGAGAGCATCTCAAGATAAAAATACTAAATAGCAGTTTTATGTATGCAATGCTGCGCCAAGATTCCAGGCTGCTGCCTGACAAACACGGGAAATCTAACCGCACGGTGTAGCCCGCGCGGGGAAAAGCCCCGTATGCCCTCAGGCGCACCCAAATTAAAAATATATTTGACTGGTGAAATAAATATCATAAATGTGCCAAAAAATACAAGGGAGGAATCGATGAAACGAATGATCGCCGCCACCGGCGCGGCCCTGATTGCGCTTGCGACGCCGGCAATTGCCGAGCAGCCGACCGTGGTCATCATGCAGTCCCTGACCGGCCCGGCCGCCTTCATGGGCGCCGGCGTGTCCGAGGGCATGGCCATGGCCTTTGCCGAGGCGAACGAAAAGGCCGAGTTCGGCGCCGGCAAGTCCGTCCGCGTCCTGGTCGAGGACGATGCCTCGGACCGCACCCAGGCGTTGACCCTGATCACCCGCCACGCCAATGCCCCGGAGGTCAGGATGATCCTGGGCCCGACCAGCGGCGCCGTCGCCATCGCCGGGGCCGAGCTGGGCAACCGGCTGGAACTGCCCATCGTCACCCTGACCAACAACCTGGACATCCCCGCCGCCGGACCCTGGGGCTTCATCAGCACGCAGCCGCCGCGGCAGATGATGTCCTACCTGGCCGATTTCGCCGCCGACACCCGCAAGGTCGAAAGATGCTCGACCGTCTCGATCAAGGAGATCGAGGTCTATGTCGCCCTGCGCGCGGCCTTCGAGGATCTGGTCCGCGAAAAGGGCGTCGCCGTCGTGTCCAGCGAATCGGTGTCCTCCTCGGACATCGACTTCTCGACCCTGGCGACCAAGATCGCCGGGCAGGACATCGACTGCCTGTTCATCTCGGCCATGGCGGCGCAGGGCGGCAATATCGTGCGCCAGCTTCGCGAAGCCGGGCTGGACGAGAAGGTCGAGATCTTTGGCATGAACACCTTTTCCTCGCCCGAGTTCACCCAGACCGGCGGCGGCGCGACCGAGGGCGTCTACATGCTGTCCGACTGGGTGCCGGGCGGGTTCAACGACTTCTCGGTCGCCTTCGCGCAGAACTTCCAGGCCCATGCCGGCCGGGCGCCGGACAATTGGGCGGCGCTTGGCTATACCATCGGCCGCGTGGCCATCGAGGCGATGAAGGCCGCCGGACCCGAAAGCGGACGCGACGCCATTCGCGATGCGCTGAGCGCGACCAGGGACGTCGCCTCGGTGATCGGCAGCGGCTCCTACAGCTATGTCGACGACCGCTCGCCGGTCAGTGGCAGCAACGTGGTGCAGATCAGGAACGGCACCGCCGTGCTTTATACCGAATGACCCCCGGCAGGGCGCGGCAAGACAGCCGCGCCCCACCCAGATGGAGTGATCGCGATGGTGGCCGAGCCCCAGCATTTCCCGCATATCTTCCGCCCCCTTCGCATCGGGGGCATGCAGCTTTCCAACCGGATCATGGCGCCGCCGCATGGCCGCATCATCGCCGATCCGCTGGCCTCGCCGAAAGAGGCCGAGCGCTTTTCCGGCTATTGGCTCGAACGGGTCCGCAACGGCCTTTGCTGGGTCGACGGCGTCAATACCTTCATCGACAACCGCATGGTGCCGCGCGGCTATGCGCCCTCGGGGCTGGGCGCGATCCTGCGCGGCAGCGTCCACAACCCGCAGTATCGCGACCGCATGGCGCGCCTGGCCCAGGACATCCACGCCCATGGCGCCGTGGTGACGGCGCAGGTCATCAACCAGGGCGCCATGCCGCATTCCGCCTCGGGCGTGCTGGCCAATTACACCAACAATGCCGGCACCCACACCCTGACCGGCGCCGAGATCGCCCGCATGATCGAGGATTACGTCCTGGTCGCCCGCACCGTGCGCGATTGCGGGCTGGACGGGATCGAACTGCACGCCAATCACGAGGACGTGCTGCAACTGTTCCTGTCCCCCGCGACCAATCACCGGCAGGACGAATACGGCGGCAGCGCCGAAGGCCGGCTGAAGCTGCTGACCGACGTGCTGGCCGCCATCCGCGCCGAGGTGGGGCGGGATCTGACCCTCGGCATCCGCTTCAACATGCACGAGCTTTTCGAAGGCGGCTACGATCTGGACGAGGGCATCGCCATCGCCCGCGCCGTCGAGGCGACCGGGCATATCGACTTCTTCCATGGCGTCATCGGCAACAACTGGGGCGCGCCCAGCTATATCCAGCCGCATCTCTACGGCGTCGCGCAATGGTCCGAGATGGCCAGCCGCTATCGCGCCGCCCTGTCCGTGCCCGTGGTCTATAGCGGCCGCGTCGATTCCCCCGAGGCGGCCGAGGCCGTGCTGGCCCGCGGCCATGCCGACGTGGTGGGCGTCGCGCGTGGCTTTTTCGCCGACCCCGCCTTCGTCGCCAAGGCGCGCCAGGGCCGCAGCGCGCAGATCGTGCCCTGCATCGGCTGCAACGACTGCCTGCACGCGGTCTCGGTCGAGAAGCTGCCCTTCGGCTGCGCGGTCAATCCCCGCGCGGGTCGCGAGGCCGACCCACCCCCTGCCCGCGCCGCCCAGCCGCGCCGGATCATCGTCGTCGGCGCCGGCCCGGCCGGGATGGAGGCCGCCGCGGTTGCCGCCGAACGCGGTCACGCGGTGGTGCTGCTGGAGCGGGAGGAAGCGCCTGGCGGGCAGATGCGGCTGGCCGCTGCCGTGCCCGAGAACCGGCAATTCCTGGCCTATATCGACCGCCAGCACGACCGGCTGCGCGCCGCCGGCGTGGACATCCGCCTGGGAACCGAGGCCGACCCGCATGCGATCACGGCGCTTTCGCCCGACGTGCTGCTGCTGGCCACCGGCTCGCGCCCGCGCCGCCATGCCGTTCCGGGTGCCGAACTGCCTTTCGTGATCGAGGGCCGCGACCTGCTGGCGGGGCGGGCGCAGGTCGGCCGCCGCGCGCTGGTCGTCGCCCGCGAGGATCACATGCAGCCCCTGACCGTGGCCTCGGCGCTGGTCGAGCGCGGCGTGCATGTCCGGCTGCTGTATCAGACGCCGGCGGTCGCGCCGCTGGTGGGGAAATATTCCATCGGCGCGATCATGGCCCGGCTGACCGCCGCCGGCGCCGAGCTGCGCGTCATGGAGCGCGTCACCGCCATCGCGCCCGGCCGCGTGGCGACGCGCAATGTCTATTCCGGCGCCGAGGCGCTGCATGAAGGTTTCGACAGCGTGGTGCTTGCCTGCGGGGCCGAGCCCGAGACCGCGCTGGCCGAGGCCTTGCAGGCGCAGGGGGTCATCGCGCCCTTGCTGCTGGGCGACGCCTATGTGCCGGGCCGCATCCTTGCGGCGACGCGGGAAGCCTATGAGATCGCCTCGCGGCTGTAAGGAACGCGGCGGCCGCGAGAGGTTCGCGGCCGCCCGGCATGTCTGCCGGGCCTAGGGCTGGTAGCCGAAGGTTTCGAAATCGCGGGCGTAATGGTCGCGCACGCGGATGCGGTCGGCGGGGCTCCATTCGATCTCCAGCGGGTCCGAGCGCAATTCATGCGGGTTCTGCTGGGGCGGGGTCACGCCCAGCCGCTCGGCCACGGCCGCCAGGGGGCCGGAGAGCCCGTCCTCGAGCTTGAAGACCTCGACATCCTTGCCGAGGAATTCCCATTGCGGGCGCAGGTGGTTGTCGAGGTGGAACTTGGCGCGGCGCTGCTGGTCCAGGTTTTCCTCGA
>NZ_VCBQ01000230.1:0-2214 GCF_006386455.1 Paracoccus sp. FO-3
ATCGAGGCGCTTGCGCCGGTCTTCGGCCAGATCAGCCATTGACCGAGGCCTATGGGCGGCGCGCGACCGGGCCAGCGCAGGGGGAGAAACCCGGTGGTCCACCATGGCGGCGTCCCGCGCGGCAATATCGCCGGCGAGACCCGCACGCCCGGGCCGACTGTCTTGCAGTGTCGGCACCGGAAGACCTGCACCATGGGCCGCGACCGATCCTCCCAGGCATCGTTCGCCGGTAGAGGGTGCTGACCGGGGCGAAGGTTGGCGCGAGGCCGACAAGTTCGGCCCACAAGCAGGCGAGAGGCACGCCCACCGCCGATGTCATGCCGGTCGGATGATTGGGGGCAAGGAAACAGCCGGTCAGATCCGCGCCCAATCCCGGAGGAGGCGACTGCATCGCGCGGCCTCCCCGAGGAAACCGGGCGGGAAGCGCAACGGCCTGATCGGAGACGGCATGGCCTGCCGCCCCCGCGCCAGGGATCGTCGCCCGAATGGGTGGAGACGGCCAAATGGGCCGGCTCCAATCCGAAGGACCAGAGCCAGATCCCGATGAACGTGGCCCGATGAAAGCGGGAGGCGCCCGAATCCTGACAGCCTGCGAGGCGTGGCTATAGTTTACGAAGATAAGGCTGCCCGATCAGGCAGTTCACCCTAATCAGACGATGGACAGCATGAATCTGTCGATGGTCGCGGCAAAGCTCTTGCACCGGAGAAGCGGCTGCCTCGAGATCTCCCGCAAACTCGACGTAATCGCCCGCTCGAACACCATGATGTTCTCGACACCCGTCAGGCGGGACTGGAAGAGCAGGCCGGCAAAATTCCTCGGATCGTCTCGAATCTCGCGCCCAAGCTTCTGACCTTCATCATGCCCTTGGGCATGCATGGCGTCGGTCGGAACCCTTGCGGCCAGCACCTGGTGGGATCGGAGATCCGCCAGCCGGATATCGGACGTCTCGATTTCAACGACATCCCATTGGGCAAGCGTCGTCAACGGGATCGGAAAGCGGTCGAAGCATCCGACCGCATCGTCCCTCAGGATGGTTTCCGCGAAGGCCGTATCGAGATCACGGGCGGCATAGAGCGCCCGATAGTCCTGGCCGGTCGGCGGCGAGGCTGGTGGCGGCACGAACCGGCTGGACCCCCATCCCACGCCGAGGCCATCGGTATGATGCCGTTTCACCAGCCGGCAAAAGCGGTCACCGACCAGTTCGGTGACCTGGAGAGGCCGCAGACTCATGGGTGTCTTCACGGATGCGCGTCAGCCGAAATGGCTGCTGTTCCAGAGCCTGGCCTGGGCCAGGAGCGCTTCCACATCGCCGCTGCGCAGCCGCTCGCGGTTGGACGTGCCGTCAGCGCTGGCGGCGAAGAACCGCCACGCCTCCCAGCCATTTCCGACCAGGTCGAGAACCTCCAGAAGGCCCTTGCGCCGGACGCCGGCATCATCGAGCTGCCATTCCGGGTAGCGGAACCCGCGCTTGGCGCCCTCGAGAGCAAGCAGCTTGTTGGTCACCACCGCCTTGTGGACCGCCTGCCGGGACATGCCCATCCTCTGCGCGATGTCCTCTCCGGCCAGCATATCGGGCTGTTCCAGGATGCTGGCCGCGGTCTCTCGGCCGCGCGTCTGCGCCCGCGCCACGGCCTCCGCCACATCGGGGTCCATCGCAGGAACAGAATGCCCGGCTTCGGCTTCATCATCCAGGCTTTTGACCGACAGGCGGTGCAGGCCCGATGCCGTCCGAACGACGATGACCCCCTCACCATCCGCCACGACATTATCGAGCCAGGTCACCATTTCGTCCGGCGCCTGTTTCGCAGCGGCCCGATCCTTCACCGATGCACGAGAACCGGGCTGCGCCTTGCCCGGCAGGCGCCGGGCAAGCGCCCATGCGCGACCAACCGTCTTCTTCGTTTCCACGAAGAGCGTTGCAACACCGTCCTTGCTTCCCCGGATGATCGTTTCGGAGGCGGAGGGCGAGGTTTCCCTGGTCAGGCGCATGGTTGTCTCCTTTCCCGTGAAGATGGGCTTCGGACACAGTTTTGTCAACCTCGTAAACCTCATTGGCCTGGCGGCGGACTTGAATGGCGGTGCATCGCGCAGCCACGTGCCTTACAGGGCCGAAAGAAAGAGCATGCCGCTTCCCCGCCCGGTTTTTCCGGGCGGGGCTTGCGCGCAGAGCTCAGTTCTGGTCTCGACGGACGGGGCGGGACCAGACCAGGCTG
>NZ_VCBQ01000231.1:0-2178 GCF_006386455.1 Paracoccus sp. FO-3
CTTGGAGAATGTGGGTTCAGGGCTCGTAAGTGGGCGTATATTGATTGTTCTGTTTCCGAGTTCCAATTTTTCCTTTAAATCAGTTTCATTTGACAGCCTTTCTGAGCTTAGCATAGAGTGTATGACAGAAAAGGCTAGATCGGCCAAGCGGGATTTCGTAGATATAAAGCAGACGACAGCATCTACAAATTATTTCGCTATATGCCTAATTGACGGATTATCACACGCCGAAGAAGCAGTTACGGCGGCAATACATTGGGGACTAGAGGGGATACCCTTGATAGGTGGTTCAGCTGCGGAAAATTTCCATTTTCAAGAAACAACTGTGATCTTAAATGGACACATCACTTCGAATTGCGCCGTACTGCTTCTGGTTAAAACCAATCTTCCATTTTCCGGCAATCCACCGCACCCGCCCCGATCCGGCTTGCCCTGCATCTGTTCGATCTTGCGGCCTATGAGGTGCTTTATCGTTTCTCGGCGGTGCGCCGAAAGCGGTTCTTCAACGGTGGCTATCAGTGACTCGCGCCAGCCCACCCTCGACGCGCAAAGCGCCGCCCATCGTCGCAAATTCAAGATCCCGACGAACCATTCCAGAGGCATCTTCAAACACCAACCGTCCGGTTGCGTGTTGCGCAAAAATATTCAGGCCCAAACTTTCAATCAGTGCCAACATGCGTTGGTTGTGCGGCCAGATCCAGGACGGCCCAAGGTCATATCCGCCCCGTGAAAGCACACGCCCACCGCTTCTGTCCCGGGCCTCCAGCACGGTCACATCGCGGCCCTCGGCCCGGAGTTGAGCAGCCATACTAAGCCCAGAAAGCCCGGCACCTAGGATGCAGAGGTCGGTATGAATGTTCATGCAAGGCCACTTATTGCTTTGATCGCCGGAAAGGCAAACCATCGTCGTGTATCAATATACCAACCTGTGGTCCGCAGAGAGAGCCCAGACCAATGCGCCCTAAGGGGCAATCAGCAACCGACGACGATATTGGTTGGATGAACGTGCAATGGCCGCTCTCCGTCTGCCTCAGGTTCTGCCATCCTCGGGCGGTTCGAGGCAGAAAGACCTGGCATTGCTTGCGTCCACTATTTCGGGAGTTGGGCAACAAGTGCTGCCCAACATGATCTTCAAACTGGCTTTACATCACCTGCCAATGCTCGGGCACCCACGCATAGGCGCTGTTTGTCCTCTCGACATGCCCGACACCAGGGAAAGGAAGATGAGTGGCGGCTACGGCGATCCGATCTGCAGAGACCATGTCGAAGATCGCCTTGCGCGTCACGGCCGCCTGTGCACCGTCTGCATCAGAGGCAATGCCGGCGTCCGGGTTTTGGAATTGGACGGCTGCCACGACTGCCGCGTCACCCAAAATCAAAAGCTGGTCTGTTCCGTCGGAGACCCGCACTGCCGAATGACCCGGGGTGTGTCCAAAGGCTTCAACAGTGCTGAGCCCCCCACCAAGATCTGCAGAGCCGACGAATGTATTAAGCCGCTCACTATATGCAGCCGATACGCCACGTGCCAAGGCGAAGAAAGGTTTCGAGTCATCTGGAACGGAGGCGGCGATTGCCTCGTCGGTCCAGAATTTCAGATCGGCCTCATGGACGTGCAGGGATGCGGAGCCGAAGACCGCTTTCCCGTCTGAGGAAAGCAGACCGCCGATGTGATCCGGATGCATATGGGTCAGGACGATCCGCGTAATCTCTTCGGTGCCGATCCCCATTGTGTTAAGCGCGGCCGCGACCCGACCGGCAGTCGGGCCGAAAGCACTTCCTGACCCGGCGTCAATCATGGTGATGCCGTCCGCAGCATGGACAAGATGTATGCTGATCGGCAGCTGGATCTGATCGCCAGCGCCGAGGTATGCACTCGTCATCCCGGCGTCGATCTGTTCGGCAGTTGCGTTGGTGATCAACGGATGCCCAAGATCAAAGAAGCCATCCAAAAGGACCGTCACCCGCAGATCACCGACCATCCGATCATAGAAGGTTGGCAAAACGAGGTTGGATGATTCTGCTTCCTGAGCGATGGCGACACGCCCGTTGAGAAAGGGTGCGCCGAGAGCGAAAGCGCCGCCCAAAAGGGCGGTGCGACGGGAGAAGATCGGTTTCATGATATACCTTGCGCCATTTTGACTGTCAGCCGAGATTCCCCAAGTGGCCTGCCGCTTGACT
>NZ_VCBQ01000232.1:0-2135 GCF_006386455.1 Paracoccus sp. FO-3
CTGCCCGATTTTGACCATTGCGATTCCGGCGGCCATTGTTGCGGTGAAGAGGACGGGTTCGGGGCGGATGAGGCCGATGGCGGGGATGGCGCCGCCGGGGCAGAAGCCCGACAGCCCCCAGCCCAGGCCGAACAGCGCCGAACCCCCGACCAGCCCGGCGTCGATGTCGCGCCGCTCGGGCAGGTGGAAGCGCAGCGCCAGCACCGGCGCCGGCCGGCGCAAGACCAGCCGGTAGCCCGGATAGGCCACCAGCAGCGCCCCGCCCATCACGAAGGCCAGGGACGGATCCCAGGCCCCGGCAATGTCGAAGAAATTCAGAACCTTCGCAGGGTTGGCCATGCCCGAGACCGCAATCCCCGCGCCAAAGACCAACCCGACCAGCAAGGCCGACAGCAAGACCATCTCAGAACCCTCCCGCAAGATGGCGCACCGCATAGACCGTCGCCCCGGTCGCCAGCATGAAGCTCAGCGTCGCCACCAGCGACCGCGCCGACAGCCGCGCCAGCCCGCAGACCCCGTGGCCCGAGGTGCAGCCGCCGCCATAGCTGACCCCGATCCCGACCAGCAGCCCGCTGAGCGCCGTCCAGCCCAGCGGCACCGGGCTGTCGAAGCCGATCTCGACCCCGCCCAGCCGCACCAGCAGCAAGGGCGCCGCCACCGCGCCGGCCAGGAAGGCCAGCCGCCAGCCGCCGCCCGGCGCCAGCGCCCCGGCCAGGATCCCGGTCATGCCGGCGATGCGGCCGTGCAGCGCCATCAGCAGCACCGCCGCCAGCCCGATCAACCCGCCGCCCAGCAGCGATTGCACAGGGGTGAATTCGGTCATGCCCCGCCTCCGTCCCGACGATCCCCGTTTTCGCGATCCCCGTCCTCGCGGTCCCCGTCCTCGCGGTCCCCGTCCCGACGATCCGCGCCTTCGCCTTCAGAGCCGCCTTCGGAACCGCCGCCTTCCGGCCCGCGGCCGATGCCCAGCAGCGCCCAGACCGGGCAGAAGCGCAGCGCCGCGGTCGCCAGCAGCACCAGCCCGACAACCGCCGCCGCCCAGCTCCACGCCGGCGAAAGCCCGGCCAGCAAGGCCAGCAGAACCAGGCCGAGGCCCAGCACCAGCCGCAGCACCCGCTCGGTGCCTGCGATATTGATCCGCATCCTTCCTCCTCCTCCTCAGTCCCAGGGCGCCTGCAGCAGGTCAAGCGGGATCTTCAGGTAGCGCCGACCGTTCGCCTCCGGCGCGGGCAGCCGGCCGGCATTGGTGTTGACCTGCAGCGCATGCAGGATCAGCTTGGGCATCGGCAGGGTGCGGTCGCGCGCCTGCCGCGCGGCGACGAACTCGGCCTCGGTCAGGTATTGCGCCATGTGGCTGTTGCGCGCCTTCTGCTCGGCCACGGTCGATTCCCAGGCCGGCGCCCGCCCGCCCTGGCAATAGTCGTGGCCGGTGAAGACCCGCGTCGCCTCGGGCAGGGCCAGGATCTCCTGGATCGAGCGCCACAGCGCATGCGCGTCGCCGCCGGGGAAATCCGCCCGCGCCGTGCCGCTGTCGGGCATGAACAGCGTGTCGTGCACGAAGGCCGCGTCGCCGATCACATAGGAGATCGAGGCCAGGGTATGGCCGGGCGAGAACAGCACCCGCGCCGGGATCGAGCCGAGGCGGAAGGTCTCGCCCTCGGCGAAGAGCCGGTCCCATTGCGAGCCGTCGGCGGGGAAGTCCGGCCAGTTGTAGAATTCCTTCCACAGTTTCTGCACCTCGACCACCTTCTCGCCGATGGCGGTGGGGGCGCCGGTCTTGCGCTTGAGGTAGTCGGCGGCCGAGAAATGGTCGGCATGGGGATGGGTGTCGAGGATCCATTCCAGCCTGTAGCCGCGCTCGGCGATGAAGGCGAGGATGCGGTCGGCCTCGATGGTGGCGGTGGCGCCGGATTTCTCGTCATAGTCCAGCACCGGGTCGACGACGGCGCATTGGCCGGTCGCCGGATCGGCCACCACATATTGCACCGAGCCGGTCCGCGCCTCGTAAAACCCCGTCACCTCCGGCACAGCCGCCAGGGCCGCGGCCACGCCTGCGCCAGAACCGGGGCCAGGATCGGAATGCGGATCGGAATGCGGATCGGCGGCCCGGCCGGGGCCGGAATCACGATCACGGG
>NZ_VCBQ01000233.1:0-2070 GCF_006386455.1 Paracoccus sp. FO-3
CCCCCCTCGGCGCCCCGCCCCGCCCGCGGCCCCCATGACACCCCCCGGCGCGCAGCAACAAGCGCCCCGGCCCATCCCCGCATCCCGGTGAGGACGATGATTTCCACCATGATCCCTTCGCGCGGCCTGATCGAGGAAGCCTTTCCGGGCTTCGCCGTCTCGGCGCTGGTCGCGGCCACGGCGCAGTTCCTGTCGGATCATTACGGCGCCCCCGCCATGCTGATGGCGCTGCTTTTGGGCCTGGCGCTGAACTTCCTGGCCGAGGAGGGCACCCGCACCGCCCCCGGCATCGCCTTTACCGCGCGCACCGTGCTGCGGCTGGGGGTGGCGCTTCTGGGCGCGCGCATCTCGGCCGGCATGCTGGCGGCGCTGGGGCCGGGCGCCATCGCGCTGGTGGCGGCGGGCGTGGTGCTGACCATCCTGTTCGCCCTTGCCGCCAGCCGGCTGGCCGGCCGCGGCTGGCGCTTTGCGCTGCTGACCGGCGGCTCGGTGGCGATCTGCGGCGCCTCGGCGGCCATGGCCATCGCCGCCGTCCTGCCCCGGCACGAGAAATCCGAGCGCGACCTGGTCTTCACCGTGCTCTCCGTCACCGTGCTTTCGACCGTGGCCATGGTGCTCTACCCGATGCTGGCCGGGCTTTTCGGCTTCACCGCCCGCGATTCCGGCGTCTTCCTGGGCGGCACCATCCATGACGTCGCCCAGGTGGTCGGCGCCGGCTTCTCGATCGGCCCCGAGGCGGGCGAGACCGCGACCCTGGTCAAGCTGATCCGCGTCGCCATGCTGGCGCCGGTGGTGCTGTGCTTTTCCCTGGCGATCCGGGCGCGCGGGCTTTCGGACCGCCGGGGCGGCAAGGCGCCGCCGCTGCTGCCGGGCTTCGTCATCGGCTTTCTCGCGCTCGCCACGCTCAACAGCCTGGGGCTGGTGCCGCCGGCGGTCTCGGACTTCGCCGGGCAGCTGTCCCGCTGGGCATTGCTGATCGCCATCGCCGCGGTCGGCATCAAGACCTCGCTCGGCAAGATGCTCGAGGTCGGCGCCGGCGCCATCGGGCTGATCGTGGCCGAGACCGTGTTCCTGGGCGTCTTCGTCGTCGCCGGCCTGCATTTCCTGGGGTAAGAGATGAAACCGCTCGAGCGCATCCACCAGACCGCCAAGGCGCTGGACCGCCACATCATCCTGTCCGAGGGCGACGACCCGCGCGTGGCCGAGGCCGCCCGCCGGCTGCTGGCCGAGGGGCTGGCGCGCGTCACCCTGATGGGCGGGCCCGAGATCCCCGGCGCCCGCCGCATCGACCCGGCCGGCGCGCCCGACCTGGCGGAACTGGCCGACCATTGGCACCGCATGCGCGCGGCCAGGGGCATGACCGGCGAACGCGCGCTGGCCGAGATGCGCGACCCGATCCGCCAGGCGGCGATGCGGGTGCGGCTGGGCCAGGCCGACGGCACGCTGGGCGGCGCCGTCGCCACCACCGCCGACACCGTCCGCGCCGCATTGCAGATCATCGGCCGGGCCCCCGATGCCGGCATCGTGTCGAGCTTTTTCCTGATGCTGTCCTGCGGGCCGGGCGCGCCGATCAGGGGCGGCATGATCTTTGCCGATTGCGGGCTGGTGATCCAGCCCGACGCGCAGGAGCTCGCCGCCATCGCGCTTTCGGCCGCCGAAAGCTGCCGCCGGCTGCTGGCCGAGGAGCCGCGGGTGGCGCTGCTGTCCTTCTCGACCGCGGGCTCGGCCGACCACCCGAGCCTCGGCCGGCTGCGCGAGGCGCTGGCGCTGATCCGCGCCGCGGCCCCGGATCTCGAGGTGGATGGCGAGATGCAGTTCGACGCCGCGCTGGACGAGGCGATCCGGGCGAGGAAGGCGCCGGCCAGCCGGCTGTCGGGGCGGCCGAACGTCTTCGTCTTTCCCGACCTCGCCGCGGGCAATATCGGCTACAAGATCGCCGAGCGCCTGGGCGGCCTCACCGCCATCGGGCCCATCCTGCAGGGACTGGCAAAACCCGCAAACGACCTCTCGCGAGGATGCTCCGTCAAAGACATCGTCGACGCAGCAGCCGTAACAGCCGTCCAGACAGCA
>NZ_VCBQ01000234.1:0-1959 GCF_006386455.1 Paracoccus sp. FO-3
CACCGGCCTTTCCGTGGCGCGACGCCACGCCAGACAGGTTTCGCCTGCCGGACCGGGCAGGTCGCCGGGGCGCAGCAGATGCACCACGTCGCGCAGCTCCCCTGCCCGCTCCGGCCGGCCCAAAAACGCGACACAAGCCTCCGTTGCGCGCAACGACAGCCGATCCCGTAACAAGGCTTGGGGGACCGCCTCTCGCCCCAACACAAGATGCAGGTGGCTCAGTGCTGCGCCCGACAAAAACGCCACATCTTCAAGGGTTTCGGCGCGTGCCGAGGTGACCCAGGGCGGCATCCGGGGTAAGCTATCAGGGTCGCTGTCGAAGGTTGAGTGGGCATATGTCACGCCACAACACTATCTTGCGGCGGCGCTTTTGACTACCACATAGTGTAGAAACCGCCCCTCTTTGCTGAGCCTTTATATGTCCAATAAGTTTGCATTATCGGACGTGCAGATGATATGCTCAGAAGCATGACCAAAATGCCTCTGACATCCCCCATCGCGCCGCCAAAACGCTCTGATCTCCGTGAAGGGGATGAGAGCCTTGTACCGTCGGAAGACGTCCTTTCCCTTCCCGGGCACATCGCAGGTTCCGGAACCCTCGATCGGCTGGTCGAGACGGCACGGGACTATGCCCGCCACGCCGCGTCAGAGAACACTCTGAAGGCCTATGCCAAAGATTGGGCCCAGTTCGCCCGCTGGTGCCGGATGCGGGGGGCCGACCCCCTGCCCCCGGCACCAGTGCTCATCGGCCTCTATATTGCCGATCTGGCGGCGCCGCAGGGCAGATCCCCTGCCCTGTCGGTTTCATCGATTGAGCGCCGCCTTTCCGGCCTGACTTGGGGCTATGCGCTGCGCGGAGAACGGCTGGACCGCAAAGACCGCCACATTGCCAGCGTCCTCGCCGGTATCCGCCGTAAGCACGCCCGACCCCCAGTGCAGAAGGAGGCGATCCTCCCGGAAGATCTGCGCGACATGCTGGCCACCCTGCCCCACGATCTGCGCGGCCTACGCGACCGGGCGATCCTACTGATCGGCTTTGCTGGTGGCCTACGTCGGTCCGAAATCGTAAGCCTGGATCACGGCAAGGACGACACGCCGGACAGCGGGGGCTGGGTCGAGGTGCTGGAGGATGGGATCCTCCTCACCCTGCGCGGCAAGACCGGGTGGCGTGAAGTGGAGATTGCCCGTGGGTCGTCCGATCAGACCTGTCCGGTGCATGCCGTTGCCCAATGGTTGCATTATGCGAGAATCGATTTCGGCCCGATCTTCGTCGCCACGTCCCGCAACGGCCTGAAAGCTACGGGCGAGCGGTTGTCGGACAAGCACGTCGCCCGGCTGATCAAGACCTGCGTCGAGGCCGCCGGCCTACGCCCCGAATTGTCGAAGGCCGAGCGGCTAGCGCTCTTCTCGGGCCATTCCCTGCGTGCAGGCCTTGCCAGCAGCGCGGAAGTTGATGAGCGCTATGTTCAAAAGCAGCTCGGTCATGCCAGCGCAGAGATGACCCGTCGATACCAGCGACGCCGCGACAGGTTCCGGGTGAACCTGACCAAGGCCGCAGGCCTGTAAGCCCCCCGCCCCTCCGACAAGCTTTGCTGAAATGCCAAGCTCCAACCTGACCGCTCAGGTTTCAGCTAATCGCTTCAATTGAAATCGGGAACCAAACGCGACAACCACAAATCGTCTTCCGATCTTTCCTCGGCCTCTTCCACCCCGGTCAGAGGGTCATCAAAACTATCATGTAGAGCAGATGCTTGAGGCTTCATATGTGCAAAATACGCGCGTTTTGCACATTACCCAAGGGTTTTCTCGGGGTGCGTCTGCACTCCTTATATAGCACGCGCGCGCGACTGCCTGCGAGATCTCTCTGATCGCGCGCAGCCTCAGGAAATCAAGGGCATTTCGCTGACCTCGGCCATAGAGAGCGCCCTTGCATCCGTTTACAAACGGTCGTTTATTAGT
>NZ_VCBQ01000235.1:0-1954 GCF_006386455.1 Paracoccus sp. FO-3
CTCGGATGAGAAGTTCGCCTTGAGATAGGCCAGGATCAGCGCCTTGGTTTCCGGTTCGGGCTCGACCATGCCCTGCGCCTCGACCATCCAGCGCCACAGCTCGTCCCAGCGGTGGTCGGTGACGCGCTGCTGCTTGATGATCTCGGTCGAATGGCAGGCGACGCATTGGTAATAGGTCTCCTCGGCGCCCGCGCCGTCGGGCAGGCCGCCGAATTCCTCGTTCCCCGCCCGCGCCTCGCCCGCATCCGCCTTGGCACGGATCGCCGTCATCGGGTCGAGCGGGTTCGCGCCGGCGGGCCGGCCCGCCAGCGCCTGCATCGGGTCAAGCCTGGCCTCGGCCACGGCCAGCCCGGCGCCAAGCACCAGCACGGCCAGGGTCGCAGCCACGGTCGTCAGAATAATGCGCATCGCCATCACCCCTCACCCGACCGCGACCAGCGCGATGCGGTGCTGGATGTTGTTGGCATAGCCGCGCGGGTTCCAGACCGGCGACAGCGGCGGCTGGCCGATGCCGTCCTGGTCGGTGGCCCGCGCCCAGACCTCGTAATAGCCATGCTGCGGCAGGGTCAGCGTCGCGCGCCAGCGCTGCCAGGCAAAGCGGTTCGGCGCCGGCTCCAGCCCGGCCTCCTGCCAGGTCTGGCCGAAATCCAGCGAGACATGCACCGCGGCCACGTCGCCCTTGCCGCACCAGGCATGGCCGCGGACCTCGACCGCCTCGCCCGCCTTCACCTCGGCGCCGGTCTGCGGGAAGGTGACGATGGACTTCACCGGCATCTCGGTCAGCACCACCATGTCCTCCTCGGGCACCTCGGTGCCGGGGGCGACCGGATAGGCCGGGATGCGATAGGAATCGCCGGTCATCTTGGCGCCGTCATGTTCCCTGTCGCGGATCCAGATGCGGTTGAGGTATTTCTGCGAGGCCGAGGCCGGATAGCCCGGCACCACCAGCCGCAGCGGAAAGCCGTGCAGCGCCGGCAAGGGTTCGCCGTTCATCGCCCAGGCGATGACCGCGTCCTCCTCCAGCGCCTTTTCGATCGGCACCCCGCGCGAGATCACCTCCTTCTCCTCGTCGCCGCTCAGATGCACGTCGTTGCCGTAATGCCCGGTATAGACGGCGCTTTCCTTGACGCCCGCCGCCTTCAGCACGTCAGCCAGCCGCACGCCGGTCCATTCCGGGCAGCCGACCGCGCCGACGGTCCATTGGTTGCCCGAGGTTCCGGGCTGGAAGAAGGCCCGGCCGTTGCCGCCGCATTCGATCACCAGCCGGCGGGTGACGGTCTCGAAGCGCGACTTCAGATCGTCGATGGTCAGCTCCAGCGGGGTCTCGACCTCGCCGTCCACGGTCAGCACCCAGCCCTCGGCGTCCTGGTCCAGCGCCGTCTGCGGCACGAGGCCGTTCATGCGGATGAACAGCCGCTCATAGGGGGTGACGTCGTCGTCCAGCAGATGCGCCGGGGTCTCCGCGTTCAGCGGCCGGTCGCCCAGCACGATGAGCCCCTGCTTGCCGGCCATCAGGTCCAGGCCGGTATCCTGGGCCAGGGCGGCGGGCACGAAGCCCGCGGGCAGGTTGCGCTCGAACGGGACGGCCATGCCCAGCATGGCGCCAAGCGCGGACAGCCCCGTCGTTTTCAGAAAGCGTCGCCGCGATCCGCTCGGGGCCTCGGCATCCTGCGGGATCGAGGTGGAATCGGTTCTATCGGACATGGGTTTCCTCCGTGGCTTGGTGCGCTTTGCGCGCAACCGGCTGTCCGCAAGGCCCTCCTCCAGGACGCGCCTTGCAACTTCATTTCGGGAAAGCATTGCCCACCGGCAAAGCTATAACAACAGCAACTCGTTGTGTTTATTAGGATATATCGGAGACGCCTGAGGGCATCGAGCTGCATCGCCGCCACCAACAGCGAGATCGCCCGCTCACTCGATCATGGGCAGGAGCTGGTCGATGGACTTCTTGGCG
>NZ_VCBQ01000236.1:0-1951 GCF_006386455.1 Paracoccus sp. FO-3
CCTCCATTCTCGTGGCGCCCGAAGACTATGCCGAAGTCAGCGCGCTTTCGCTTCCGGTCTCCCTGATCGTCGCCTNTTGACGGAGTTTCCGCGCTCTCGCTTCCGGTCTCCCTGATCGTCGCCTCCGGGACGCCGGACAATGTCGAATTCAACGACGACGGCGGGCAAGTCCTGCCGCTCGACCAGGTGGCCCTGCGGGTCATCGGCCGCCTGCCCCTGTCGGACAGCGGCAAGGGCCATCTGGCAAAGCTGGCCAGCCTGTGGCGCAGCAAGCTGGATGTCGATGCTCCGGCGGAAATCCCGCTGGAGATGGCCGATACCGCGGATGCGCGCGCCAAGGTGCTGGAATGGCTGGTCGTGCAGATGACCAAGGCCCAGCAGCAAGGCGCGCAGCGCTCGACCCGGTTCATGCGCGAACTGGGCCTGCTGCGCCAGCAGCACGAGGAGATCCAGGCCAGCTTCCAGAACCTCGAGCAGTTCGTCTATCGGCACGGACCGCAGCATCGCAAGCTGGAGACCACGCTGTCGCCGGTCTCGGGGCAATTGCCGATCACCCTGCGCAACGGCTCGCGGCTGGTGCAGCGGCTGCCGGGTTCCAGCGTCGGGCTGAGCGACATCGCGGTCCAGATCAGCAACGAGACGCCCCCGTCGGAAGGGGTGCTGAACGTCAGCCTGCTGAGCCCCGACACCAACGAAACCCTGGCGATCTGGGAAGTGCCGGCCGCGCGGCTGACCCAGGGCTGGCTGCGCTTTTCGCTGGACCGCGCGCTGGGGCCGGACACGATCAGCCTGATGCTGAACGTCGCCTATCAAGGCAGGGATACCATCCGGCTGGCCAGCGCGGTGCAGCATCCCGAGCCGCGTTTCCATCCCGAGGTCGACGGCCAGCCGGTCGAGACCCTGCCGGCCTTGCAGATCTGGCGCTGGATCGCCGGGGCAAGGGCGCCGGTCCCGGCGAACGCCTTTATCCAGGTCGGCGGCAAGAACCGCCTGCGCCGGGTCGAGCGGGACACGCTGGCGACCGCGATCAATCTGGAAACGCTGCACGATACCGTGCCGCTGTTCCAGTCCGGCGAGGCGCTGCTGGTCCATGTTCTGCCCGACCAGACCGCATGCGGTATCCTGGCGGGGCTGGCCCTGCCGGGCGTGCGGCAGGTGTTCGCCTCGCTCCTGACCCGCCATGCCGAGGCGCCGCCGGTCGAATACCAGCTTGCGCTGCTGCCGCTTGACCAGCGCCCGCACCAGCCCGGCCGCCNGGCGCTGCTGCCGCAGGACCAGCGCCCGCACCAGCCCGGCCGCCTGCCGGTCTTCGACCCGGCCCTGAGTTCCGGCTGGATCAGGCTGCAGCCCGAGGAAGAGGGCCAGGCGCATGTCCTGCTGCCCGAATCGCTGGACAGGCCGCATGACCTCTATCTGATGACGCGCCTGCCGCGCGGGCATTCCAGCAACCACTACGGCTGGTCTACCTTCTCGAACATCTGCCTGCAGTTCTGAGGGGGAAGAGGATGCAACAGATTCTCCTGCGCCCCCAGGACGCGGATACGGTGCCGGTTCAGATGCCGCGGCTGGCGGTGGTCGTGCCGATCTTTCGCCATTCGGTGCTGCTGGCCGAGGCGATCGAAAGCGTCCTGGCCCAGCGGGCGGACTTCCCGATCCAGCTGGTCCTGGTCAACGACGGCTGCCCGCATCGCGAGACCGACCTGGTCTGCCGGGAATATGCGCTGAGCTATCCCGACCGGATCACCTATCTGCGCAAGCCCAATGGCGGGCTCAGCGATGCGCGCAACCATGGCATTCGTCATGCGCTGGCGACATGGGCTTCGGTCGAGGCGATCTACATGCTGGACGCCGACAACCGGCTGCGTCCCGACGCCATGGCCAATGCCATGGCGGCGCTGGCGCAGCATCCCGACGCCGGCTGGATCTATCCCAATATCGACATGTTCGGCCT
>NZ_VCBQ01000237.1:0-1937 GCF_006386455.1 Paracoccus sp. FO-3
GCTTCCTCGACGCGGTGCAAGGCCTGCCCGACCTGCCCGCCGGGCGACTGGGAGAGCTGAACTTCACCGTCTCGCCCGCGCGCCTGGGCGAGGCCGCGCCCCATGGCATCTTCGACTGGAAATAAGGAGATCACGATGAGCGGTTCCGCCAGGAAACCCAAGAAGTCGGTGGCCCTTTCGGGGGTCGTCGCCGGCAACACCGCGCTGTGCAGCGTCGGCCAAAGCGGCAATGACCTGCATTATCGCGGCTTCGACATCCTCGACATCGCCGAAGCCTGTGAGTTCGAGGAGATTGCGCATCTGCTGATCCACGGCACCCTGCCCTCGACCGTGGAACTGGCCGCCTACAAGGCCAAGCTGCGCAGCTTGCGCGGCCTGCCGCTGGCGGTGCGCCAGATGCTCGAGGCGATCCCGGCCGCGGCGCATCCGATGGACGTGCTGCGCTCGGGCGTCTCGGCCATGGGCTGCGTGCTGCCCGAGGCGCATGACCACAACATCCCCGGCGCCCGCGACATCGCCGACCGGCTGATCGCGGCGCAGGGCTCGATGCTGCTTTACTGGTATCACCACGCCCAGCACGGCCGCCGCATCGAGGTCGAGACCGAGGACGACGGCATCGCCGGGCATTTCCTGCACCTGCTGCACGGCCGTCCCGCGACCGAGGCCGAGATCCGCGCCATGCACACCACGCTGATCCTTTACGCCGAGCACGAGTTCAACGCCTCGACCTTCACCGCGCGCACCATCGCCGGCACCGGCGCCGACGTCTATTCCGCCATCGCCGGCGCCATCGGCGCGCTGCGCGGGCCCAAGCACGGCGGCGCCAACGAGGTCGCCTTCGAGATCCAGAAGCGCTACGCCACCCCCGACGAGGCCGAGGCCGACATCCGCGCCCGCGTCGCGGCGCGCGAGGTCATCATCGGCTTCGGCCATCCGGTCTATACCGTCTCGGACCCGCGCAACGTGGTCATCAAGCGCGTCGCCCGCCGGCTGTCCGAGGACAAGGGCGCGACCCGCATGTTCGCCGTGGCCGAGCGGATCGAGGACGTCATGCTGGACGCCAAGGGCATGTTCCCGAACCTCGACTGGTATTCGGCCGTCTCCTATCACCTGCTCGGCGTGCCGACCGCGATGTTCACGCCGATCTTCGTCATCGCCCGCACCGCCGGCTGGGGCGCGCATGTGGTCGAGCAGCGCCAGGACAACAAGATCATCCGCCCCTCGGCCCATTACATCGGCCCGGAAAACCGCCGCTTCCTGCCCATCGACCAGCGCGGCGGGCTGTTGTCCCTCGAGGCCGAGTGATGCCCTATCTGATCGGCTCCGACCTGCCCGAGGCCCCCGCCGGCGCGCGGTTCAGCGCAGCCCTGGCCCGCCCCGGCATCCTGCGCCTGCCCGGCGCCCATAACGGCATGGCCGCCTTGCAGGCCCGCGCGGCCGGGTTTCAGGCGCTTTACCTGTCGGGCGCGGCCATGACTGCCAGCATGGGCCTGCCCGACCTGGGCATCATCACCGTGGACGAGGTCGCCTTCTTCATCCGCCAGATCGCGCGGGCCAGTGGGTTGCCGCTGCTGGTGGACGGCGACACGGGCTATGGCGAGGCACTGAACGTCATGCACATGGTCCGCACGTTCGAGGATGCCGGCGCGGGTGCCGTGCATCTGGAGGACCAGTTGCTGCCCAAGAAATGCGGCCACCTGAACGACAAGAAACTGGCCTCGGCCGGCGACATGGCGGCCAAGGTGGCGGCGGCGGCGCGGGCGCGGCGGCACCTTGTCGTCATCGCCCGCACCGATGCGGCCGCGGCCGAGGGCATCGAGGGCGCCGTCGCCCGCGCCAAGCTCTATACCGAGGCCGGGGCGGACGCGATCTTTCCCGAGGCGCTGACCTCGGTCGAGATGTTCCGCGAAGTCCGCGCCCGCCTGCCCGGCGTGAAG
>NZ_VCBQ01000238.1:0-1918 GCF_006386455.1 Paracoccus sp. FO-3
ATGAGAATGACCACTGAGGAGTCTTTTGTGAAAGTTCTCCAGCTTCACGGGATCGAGCATGCGTTCGGGATCATCGGCTCTGCGATGATGCCTGTGTCGGACCTGTTTCCCAGGGCTGGGATCACGTTCTGGGACTGCGCGCACGAGACGAACGCCGGGATGATGGCGGACGGGTTCACCCGCTCGACCGGCCGGATGTCGATGGCGATCGCGCAGAACGGCCCCGGCGTGACCGGCTTCGTCACGCCGGTCAAGACCGCCTACTGGAACCACACCCCGCTGCTCTTGGTCACGCCGCAGGCGGCGAACCGCACCATCGGCCAGGGCGGCTTCCAGGAGATGGAGCAGATGCGCATCTTCGCCGATTGCGTCTGCTACCAGGAAGAGGTGCGCGACGCCTCGCGCATCCCCGAGGTCTTGAACCGGGTGATCATGCAGGCCTGGCGCAACTCGGCCCCGGCGCAGATCAACATCCCGCGCGACTTCTGGACCCAGGTCATCGACGTGGAGCTGCCGCAGGTGGTCGCCTTCGAGCGGCCCGCGGGCGGCGAGCAGGCGGTGGCCGAGGCGGCAAAGCTGCTGTCCGGGGCCGAGTTCCCGGTGATCCTGTCGGGCGCCGGCGTGGTGCTGTCGGGCGCGATCCCGGAGCTGGCCAGGCTGGCCGAGCGGCTGGATGCGCCGGTCTGCTCGAACTACCAGCACAACGACAGCTTCCCCGGCTCGCACCCGCTGGCCATGGGCCCCTTGGGCTACAACGGCTCGAAGGCGGCGATGGAGATCATCGCCAGGGCCGACGTGGTGCTGGCGCTGGGCACGCGCTTGAACCCGTTCTCGACCCTGCCGGGCTATGGCATCGACTACTGGCCGAAGGACGCCAGGATCATCCAGGTCGACATCAACGCCGACCGCATCGGGCTGACCAAGAAGGTCACGGTCGGCATCCAGGGCGACGCGGCCAAGGTGGCGCGCGGCATCCTGGCGCAGCTTGCCCCCACCGCCGGCGATGCCGGCCGGGCGGAACGCAAGGCGCTGGTGGCGCAGACCAGGTCCCGCTGGGCGCAGGAACTGTCGAGCCTGGACCACGAGGAGGACGATCCCGGCACCGAATGGAACGAGGACGCGCGCAGGCGCGACGCCGGGCTGATGAGCCCGCGCCAGGCCTGGCGGGCGATCATGCAGGCGGTGCCGAAAGAGGCGATCGTCAGCTCGGACATCGGCAACAACTGCGCCATCGGCAATGCCTACCCGAGCTTCGAGGCCGGGCGGAAATACCTGGCGCCGGGGCTGTTCGGGCCCTGCGGCTACGGCTTCCCGGCGATCCTGGGCGCCAAGATCGGCAATCCGGACGTGCCGGTGATCGGCTTTGCCGGCGATGGCGCCTTCGGCATCTCGATGAACGAGATGACCGCCTGCGGCCGCGAGGACTGGCCGGCGATCACCATGGTGATCTTCCGCAACTACCAGTGGGGGGCGGAAAAGCGCAACACCACGCTGTGGTACGACAACAACTTCGTCGGCACCGAGCTGGACCGCGACACCTCCTATGCGAAGATCGCCCAGGCCTGCGGGCTCGTCGGCGTGCAGGTGAAGAGCCAGGAGGAACTGACCGCGGCGCTGCACGATGCGGTCGAGCGGCAGATGAAGAACCGCGAGACCACCTTCATCGAGGTGCTGCTGAACCAGGAACTGGGCGAGCCCTTCCGCCGCGACGCGATGAAGAAGCCGGTGGTGGTCGCCGGCATCGACCCGGCCGACATGCGCCCCCAGCAGGGCGCGGCCTGAGGCGGGACGGCGGCGGAAGGCCGGGGCGTCCCCTGCCTTTCTCCGTTTCCCAAATACCCCGGGGGGCGCTTGCGCGGCCCCATCGAGGGGCCGCGCAAGCGCGAGGGGGGCAGAGCCCCCCTCGGCGCCCCGCCCC
>NZ_VCBQ01000239.1:0-1862 GCF_006386455.1 Paracoccus sp. FO-3
CCCCGTCCCCGCTCCGGCCCCCGCTCCGGCCCCCACCGCGGCCCAGTCGCTGCGCCCGCCCGCCCGCCTGGCCGAGCCGCAGCGCCGGCACTGGCTGATCCTGGGCTCGTTCCTGGCGCTGGTGGTGCTGCCGAGCCTCCTCTGGGCCGGCTATCTCTGGCTGCGCGCCGAGGACCAGTATGTCTCGACCGTCGGCTTCTCGGTGCGCAAGGAACAATCCACCCCCGCCATCGATCTCCTGGGCGGGCTGGCGCCGCTGGCCGGCGCCGGCGGCAGCGCCTCGGACACCGACATCCTCTACGAATACATCCGCAGCCAGGACATCGTCGAAAGGATCGACGCCCGGCTCGACCTGCGCGCCCGCTACGCGCGCGCCTGGCCGCATGACTTCGTCTTCGCCTTCGACCCCGAAGGCCATGTCGAGGACCTGACCGACTACTGGCAGCGCCAGGTCAAGGTGCTCTACGACAGCACCACCCAGCTCATCACGCTCAAGGTCAGCGCCTTCACCGCCCAGGACGCGCAGGAGATCGCCGCCGCGGTGTTCCAGGAAAGCTCGGACAAGATCAACGCGCTCTCGACCATCGCCCAGGACGACGCCACCCGCCTGGCCAAGGCCGAGCTGGACAAGGCCCGCGCCGAGCTGACCGAGACCCGCCAGGCGATGACCGCCTTCCGCATGCGCTCGCAGATCGTCGACCCCGAGGCCGACCTCGCCGGGCAGATGGGGGTGCTGAGCGGGCTGCAGGCGCAGCTGGCCGAGGCGCTGGTCGCCCACGACCTGCTTCTGGACAATGCCCAGCCCACCGACCACCGCGTCACCCAGTCCCAGCAGAAGATCGACGCGCTGCGCCGGCTGATCGAGGCCGAGCGAGCCAAGTTCGGCGCCGAGGGCCAGGGCCCGGCCGGCGAAAGCTATGCCCAGCTGATGGCGGAATACGAAAAGCTGGCCGTGGACCGCGAATTCGCCGAGGGCGCCTATCGCTCGGCCCGCATCGCCCATGAGACGGCGCTGGCCGAGGCGCAGCGCCAGGCCCGCTACCTGGCCGCCCATATCGAGCCCAAGGTGGCGCAAAGCGCGACCGAGCCGAACCGGCCCTGGCTCTGGGCGATGATCACCGGCATGCTGCTGGCCGGCTGGTCGATCCTGGTGCTGGTCTATTACAGCGTCCGCGACCGCCGCTAGCGCGATGATCCGGCTCGAGAACCTGACCAAGATCTACCGGCTCAAGGGCCGCGAGACGCTGGTGGCGGACAACCTGAACGCCGAGTTCCCGACCGGGGCCTCGGTGGCGCTGCTGGGCCGCAACGGCGCCGGCAAGTCGACGCTCTTGCGGATCATCGCCGGCACCGTGCTGCCCACCGCGGGCCGGGTGCTGTCGGACGGCACGATTTCCTGGCCGGTGGGGTTTTCGGGCAGTTTCCACCCCGAGCTGACCGGGGCGCAGAACGTGCGCTTCGTGGCGCGGATCTACGGCGTGGACACCGACGAGCTGGTCGATTACGTCGCCGATTTCGCCGAGCTGGGCCAGCATTACCACCAGCCCTTCGGCAGCTATTCCTCGGGGATGCGCTCGCGGCTGGCGATGGGCACCTCGATGGGCATCCATTTCGACACCTATCTGGTGGACGAGGTCACCAGCGTCGGCGACGCCAATTTCCGCGCCAAGTCCCAGCGCGTCTTCGCCGAGCGCATGGCCCGCTCCTCGGCCATCGTCGTCAGCCATTCCATGCCGATGATCCGCTCCATGTGCTCCATGGGCGCCGTCCTGCACAACGCAGGCCTCATCCTCTTCGAAAACATCGAGGACGCAATCAAAACGCACGAGGAAATCCTGAGACTCCCACAAGCAAGGTGAAAA
>NZ_VCBQ01000024.1:0-58031 GCF_006386455.1 Paracoccus sp. FO-3
GCAAAAGACCTCATGATAGAGATGGAGTGACGAAAGGGAACGGCCCGGCGCGCAGAAGCGCAGGGGCCGTTCCGGCGAAGCGATGCAGCGGGGCCGCGGCCGGATCGCGTGCCGTCGCCCTGCCGCGCCTTCGGCCGCGGCCCGGAAAAGGCGATGCCGTCCCCTGCCAAGTACTTGCCGGACCGGGGGGCGGCCTCGCTTTTCCGGTGATTGCTTTCGGGGGTAGCGAGGCCGACCCTTGGCACAGCCGAGACAGGCTGGTGATCCGTGCGACGCAGACGGGGCCGGCCGGCACCAGGCTTCAGTCCACGGCGTTCTGGAAGCCGCCGATCAGGCGGAGCGATCCGAATGCAGCACCGGCCGCGAGGATGATCAGGGCGGTGGGACCGGACCCTGGCGCAGCCACGGCAGGCCAGCGATCCGCGCGACGCAGGCGGGGCAGGCCGGCACCAGGCTTCAGTCCACGGCGTTCTGGAAGCCGCCGATCAGGCGGCGCAGCCCGAATGCGGCACCGGCGGCGATGGCGATCAGGGTGGTGGGACCGACCCCTGGCGCAGCCGCGGCAGGCTGGCGATCCGCGCGACGCAGGCAGGGTCGGCCGGCGCCAGGTTTCAGTCCACGGCGTTCTGGAAGCCGCCGATCAGGCGGCGCAGCCCGAATGCAGCACCGGCGGCGATGGCGATCAGGGTGACGGGGCCGGACCAGGCCAGGGCCGCGAAGGCCGAGACCCCCTGCCCGACCGAACAGCCCATCGCCACCACGCCGCCCGCGCCCATCAGCGCCGCGCCGCCGACCTGCCGGCCCAGTTCGCGGGGATCCTCGCAGGCCTCCCATTTGAACAGGCCGCGGATCATCGAGCCGATCAGCGCCCCGGCCATGACGCCCACGACCGAGCCCACGGAAAAGGTGATCCCGCCCGCGGTCGAGGTCATCAGGTAGATCAGCGTCCGGCCCACCGGCGCGGTGAACGAGGGCCCCTCGATCTGGACCGCGCCCAGGCTGTGGTCGTAAAGCCAGCTGGTGCCGAAGAAGCACCAGCTGACCGCCAGGCCCGCAGCGGCGCCCCAGGCGATCATCTGCGGCCTTGCCCGCAGCGGCGCATATCCCAGCCCCCAGGCCAGTGCCCCGGCACCGAACAGCGCCACCGTCAGCGGCGCCGGCAGGCCGAGCAGGCCCAGGTCGTGGACGATGCCCTGCGGGCCGCTTGCCTCGGGCTGGGGGAACAGCAGCACGCGCAGCGGCGCCAGCGGCCCGGACAGGACGATGAAGCCGATGATTGCCATCACCACCACCACCACCAGCGAGCGCAGGTCGCCGCTGCCGAAGCGCACCAGCGCGCCGAAGCCGCAATTCCCGGCCATGGCCATGCCATAGCCGAACACCAGCCCGCCGACGATCGAGGCCAGCGGGTTCCAGCGGATGGTGTGGTAGAAGCTGTTCTCCAGCTCGATCCAGCCCACCAGGGCCAGCGCCTGCGTCGTCAGGATGGCCACCCCCAGCACCACGCCCCAAAGCCGCAGCCGCCGGGCGTCCTTGCCATAGACCGCCGATTCCAGCGCGCCGAGCGTGCAGAAGTCCCCAAGCCGTGCGGCAAGTCCCAGCACGATCCCGCCTGCCAGCCCTACCAGGGCGGCGAGCAATCCATAGGGCAGCTCATCCATCGCATCTCTCCCATTCCCGCGGAAATCCGGTTCCGCGGCCTCCCGGCACCGCCCCCGCCTCCCCGCGGGATCAGCAATCCGTCCCGAACAGCTTTTTCAGAACGACAAGCAAGTCAACGACCTTGGGATCGAGGATCGAATAAAAGATCGTCTGCCCGTCGCGCCGCGCGCTGACCAGTCCTTCGTGGCGCAGCCGCGCCAGTTGCTGGCTGACCACGGCCTGGCGCGAGGACAGCAGATTCTCCAGCTCGGTCACGCTTTTCGGGCCGCTCATCAGATAGCACAGGATCATCAGGCGGCCGTCATGGCCAAGCGCTTTCAGAAAGGTCGAGGCATCGTTCGCAGCCTTGATCAGCGCGTCGAAATCGGCTTCCTGTTCCGGTTCCTGCCGGATGTTCTCGATACCGCCCAAGGGCTCATCCCCATTCCCTTCGGTCCCTAAATGCCGGGTAAGCCGGCGCGCGGCAACCCAAACCGGAGGGCTGGGCCAATTTATCGCGGATCGGTGGTGGAATCAGGCTCGGCCTGGCCGATCAGCCGGGCGAGCATGGGCCAGAAGAAGTCCTCGCCCGGATAGCCTTCCAGGCGGCCGAACTCGACCTCGCCGGCCATCAGCACGAAGGTAGGGGTGAAGGTCACGGGCCGCGCCAGCTCGACGCCCGAGGGCAGGGGGTCGCGCATCTGCAGCCGCTGCACCGGCGCGGCCCTGCCCTCGTCGGTCAGCGGATATTGCGGCGCGATCTCGGCGTCCCAGCGCGCGCAATAAAGGCAGCCGGGCTGTTCGAACATCAAGAGCCGCAGCTCTGCCGCCCATGCCGTCCCGGCCGGCCATGCCGCAGCAAGCAGCGCCAGCAGCATGGGCTTGGATAGGGGGATTCCAGAACAGGATTGACGCCATAATTTGAACATAGGAATATTCTAATATAACGCCGGCCGCCGGGCAAGCATCGGCAGCACGGCAAGTTGCGGGGGGTAACGATGCTGGATGTCACCTATGGCGGGGCCGCGCTGGCGGGGCTGCTTTCCTTTCTTTCGCCCTGCATCCTGCCGATGGTGCCGTTCTACCTGTCCTATATGGCGGGGGCGTCGGTGCGCGAATTGCGCGACGGCGGCACGGTGGCGCCGGGCGCGCGCCGGCGGATGGTGCTGCGCGCGCTGGCCTTTGCCCTGGGCGTGACGACGATCTTCCTGCTGCTGGGGCTGGGGGCCACGGCATTGGGCAAGGCCTTCGCGCAATGGAAGGAAACCCTGTCCTGGGTCGCCGCCGGGGTGCTGATCCTGTTCGGCCTGCATTTCCTGGGCGTGCTGCGGATCGGCCTGCTTTACCGCGAGGCGCGGGTGCAGACCGAGGCCAAGCCCTCGACCCTGATCGGCGCCTATGTGATGGGGCTGGCCTTCGGCTTCGGCTGGACGCCCTGCGTGGGGCCGGCACTGGCGGCGATCCTGATGGTGGCCTCGGGCATGGGCGAGTTGTGGCGGGGCGGGCTGCTGCTGGTGGTCTACGGCCTGGCGATGACCCTGCCCTTCGTGCTGGCGGCCTTTTTCGCGGCACCGTTCCTGTCCTGGGTCGCGCGGCACCGCGCGATGATGGGGCATGTGGAAAAGGCGATGGGGGTCATGCTGATCGTCTTCGGCATCCTGATCGCCACCAATTCCGTCAACGCCATCGCCGATTGGATGATTCGCAACTTCGACTGGACAGCCACGCTTACCTGAGAGGAGCCCGACCATGACACCGATCCGCGCCCTGGCCGCCTGCCTGCTGCTGGCGGCAGCACCCGCAGCCGCCGCCGAAATCGGCGACGACGGCCTGCACAAGCCCACCTGGCTGCGCGAGACCTTCAAGGATCTGCGCGAGGATCTGGCCGAGGCCAATGCGCAGGACAAGCGCCTGCTGATCCTGGTCGAGCAGCGCGGCTGCATCTATTGCGCCGAGATGCACGAGAAGGTCTTTCCCGACCCCGAGATCGACGCGCTGATCCGCGACGGCTATTTCGTCGTCCAGATGAACCTGTTCGGCGATGTCGAGGTCACGGATTTCGACGGCACCGCCCTTTCGGAAAAGGACATGGCCGTGCGCTGGGGCGTCATGTTCACGCCGACGATGATCTTCCTTCCCGAGGAAGTGCCGGCCGACAAGACCGCCGCCCAGGCCGCCGTGGCGATGATGCCGGGAGCGTTCGGCAAGGGCACGACCAGCGCCCTGCTGACCTGGGTCCGGGCGCATGGCTATGAAAATGGCGAGCATTTCCAGAAGTTTCTGGCCCGCGAACTGGAACGCAAGGACTGATCCGGCCCCTTCGGACCGGCATACATATAAATATTCAAAAATTGCTATATTTATGTTGTAAGGACCGGCGTCCATTCGCTATCATCAACCCAGGGAGAGCACAGGGAGGACAGCATGAGCAGCCATCTATGGTATGCGTCGGTGGTGGCCATGGCCATCGCGACGCCTGCCATCTGTGAAACGGCACCTAAGGAAGTGGTCTATGTCGAAGGCGCGGTCGAGGCTTCCCTGACCGGCGCCCCAGGCAACCCCGAGGAAGGGGTTCGGGTCATGACCACCAACGCGCTTGGCAACTGCGTGGCCTGCCACCAGATCGGGGCGCTGCCGGACGTCGAGTTTCCGGGCACCATCGCCCCGCCGCTGGACGGCGCCGGCGATCGCTGGACCGAGGCCCAGCTGCGCGGCATCGTCGCCAATGCGAAGATGACCTTCGAGGGCACCTTCATGCCGGCCTTCTACAAGGTGGACGGCTTCGTCCGGCCCGGCGACGGCTTCACCGGCAAGGCCGGGGCCGAGCCGCTGGCCCCCATCCTGAACGCACAGCAGATCGAGGATGTCGTGGCCTTCCTCGTGACGCTGAAGGAATGACGCCTGATCTCTACAGGCCCGACAATCAAGGAGAAAGACATGATCCTTTCAAGACGTGAGGCGCTCTGGATCGGCTTTGGCGGGCTTGCCGCCGCCGCCCTGCCGGGCAAGGCCGTGATGGCGAGCACCGTTGACGAGTTGACCGCGGCCTTCACCGGCGGCGCGGCCGCGGGCGAAGGCGGGATTACCCTGACCGCCCCCGAGATCGCCGAGAACGGCAATACCGTGCCGATCGAGGTCAGCGCCCCCGGCGCGGTGTCGGTCATGCTGCTGGCGGCGGGCAACCCCGAGCCGGCGGTCGCCACCTTCAACTTCGGTCCCGCCGCCGCCGACCAGCGCGCCGCGACCCGCATCCGCTTGGCCCAGACCCAGGACGTGATCGCGCTGGCGAAGATGGGCGACGGTTCGATCGTGAAGGCCCAGACCACCGTCAAAGTCACCATCGGCGGCTGCGGCGGCTGAGTCCAGGAACAGGAGAATTACGATGGCAGATGATGCAAAGCCCCGCGTGAAGGTTCCGAGTTCGGCCAAGGCGGGCGAGAGCGTGACGATCAAGGCGCTGATCTCGCACAAGATGGAATCGGGCCAGCGCAAGGATGCCGAGGGCAAGCTGATCCCGCGCTCGATCATCAACCGCTTCACGTGCGACCTGAACGGGGTGAACGTGGTGGACGTGGCGATCGACCCGGCGGTCTCGACCAACCCCTATTTCGAATTCGACGCCAAGGTCGATGCGGCCGGGGAATTCAAGTTCACCTGGTATGACGACGACGGCTCTGTCTACGAAGACGTGAAGCCGATCTCGGTCGCCTGAGCGCCGCAAACATCCAGATCCAGGGAGGAGACGCGATGCTGCGCTTTACCAAGACAAAAGGCACCTTGGCCGCCACGGCCCTTGGCCTCGCCCTTGCGGGCGCGGCTTTCGCGGACCCGGTCGAGGACGAACTGGTCATCGAAGCCGAGGAGGGCCAGGTCGAGATCGTGACCAAGACCGCACCGCCCGCCTTTCTGGCCGACACGTTCGACGCGATCTATTCCGGCTGGCACTTTCGCGACGACACCACGCGGGATCTGGAGCGGGACGATTTCGACAACCCCGCCATGGTCTTCGTGGACCGCGGCCTCGACAAGTGGAACGCGGCCATGGGCACGGGCGGCGAAAGCTGCGCCAGTTGCCACCAGGGACCGGAATCCATGGCCGGGCTGCGCGCCGTCATGCCTCGGGTCGACGAAAAGACCGGCAAGCTGATGATCATGGAGGATTACGTCAACGCCTGCGTGACCGAGCGCATGGGCCTGGAGAAATGGGGCGTGACCTCGGAGAACATGAAGGACATGCTGTCGCTGATCTCGCTTCAGTCACGCGGCATGGCTGTCAACGTCAAGATCGACGGGCCCGCTGCCCCCTATTGGGAGCATGGCAAGGAGATCTACTATACCCGCTATGGCCAGCTGGAAATGTCCTGCGCGAACTGCCACGAGGACAACAACGGCCTGATGATCCGGGCCGACCACCTGAGCCAGGGCCAGGTGAACGGCTTCCCGACCTACCGGCTCAAGGACTCGGGCATGGTCACGGCACAGCAGCGTTTCGTGGGCTGCGTCCGCGACACCCGCGCCGAGACCTTCAAGGCCGGCTCGGACGACTTCAAGGCGCTGGAGCTTTACGTCGCCTCGCGCGGCAACGGCCTTTCGGTCGAAGGCGTGTCGGTCCGGCACTGAAGCCTTGCGACCGCCGGCCCTGCCGGCGGTCCCCTTCCCTACCAATCGAAAGGGCAATGCTTCGGCGCGCCTTGGCGCGGCGGAAGAGTCTTGTCCGAAACGCACAGGAGTAACCGGGGGATGATTACCCGACGTGAGTTCATTCAGGTCGCCATGGCCACCTCGGCCCTGGTCGGGGCCTCGGGTTTCGGGACATGGTCGCGGGTGTCGGCGCAGCAGGCGCTGACCCAGGACCAGCTGCTGCAGTTCGACGATTTCGGCAATGTGACGTTGATCCATGTGACCGACATCCATGCCCAGTTGAAACCAATCTATTTCCGCGAGCCCGAGATCAACATCGGCGTGGGCGACGCCAAGGGCAAGGTGCCTCATGTCACCGGCGCCGAGTTCCAGAAGATGTTCGGCATCGCGCCCGGATCGGCCGATGCCTATGCGCTCAGCTACCCGGATTTCGAGGCCTTGGCGCGCGGCTACGGCCGGATGGGCGGCATGGACCGCGTCGCGACCGTGGTCAAGGCGATCCGCGCCGCCCGGCCCGACTCGATCCTGCTCGATGGCGGCGACACCTGGCACGGCTCGATGACCTCGTTCCTGACCAAGGGCCAGGACATGGTGAACGTGATGAACGCGCTTGGCGTCGATGCCATGACCAGCCATTGGGAATGGACCTATGGCACCGAGCGGGTCAAGGAGATCGTCGAGACCCAGCTGAAGTTCCCCTTCCTCGGCGCGAACATCTTCGACGTGGAATGGGACGAGCCGGCCTTCGAGCCCTACAAGATCTTCGAGCGCGGCGGCCAGCGCATCGGCGTCATCGGCCAGGCCTTCCCCTACATGCCCATCGCCAACCCGAAATGGATGTTCCCCGAATACAGCTTCGGCATCCGCGAGGAACGGATGCAGCAGGTCGTGGACGAGCTGCGTGCCGAGGGCGTCGACCTGGTCGTGGTCCTGTCGCACAACGGCTTCGACGTCGACAAGAAGATGGGGGGCCGGGTCAAGGGCATCGACGTGATCCTGTCGGGCCATACCCATGACGCCGTCCCCGAGCCGGTCCTGATCGGCGAGACGATCCTGATCGCCACCGGCTCGAACGGGAAATTCGTCAGCCGCGTCGACCTGGACGTGCGCGACGGCAAGATGATGGGCTTCCGCCACAAGCTGATCCCGATCTTCTCGGACGTCATCACGCCCGATGCCGACATGGCCGCCCTGATCGACGCCGAGCGCGCGCCCTTCAAGGCGCAGCTCGAGGAAAAGATCGGCACCACCGAAAGCCTGCTTTACCGCCGCGGCAACTTCAACGGCTCTTGGGACGACCTGATCTGCGACGCCATCCGCACGGAACGCGACGTGCAGATCGCGCTGTCGCCGGGCGTGCGCTGGGGCACCACGCTGCTGCCCGGCGATGCGATCACCCGCGAGGACGTCCACAACGTCACCTCGATGACCTATGGCGCGGTCTACCGCACCGAAATGACCGGCGAGACGCTCAGGACCGTCCTGGAGGACGTCGCCGACAACATCTTCAACACGGACCCCTATTACCAGCAAGGCGGGGACATGGTGCGCGTGGGCGGGCTGGCCTATGCGATCGACGTGTCCAAGCCGATGGGGCAACGGATCGGCGCCATGGCGCTGGCCGACACGGGCGAGGCCATCGAGCCCGCCAAATCCTACACAGTCGCCGGCTGGGCATCGGTCAACGAAGGCACCGAGGGCCCGCAAATCTGGGACGTGGTCGAATCGCATATCCGCAAGATCGGCACCGTCCGCCTGCAACCCAACACCTCGGTCACCGTGACCGGGGTCTGACAATCACGAAGGAGCGTTCGCCCATGAAAGACGAACTCACCAAGGACGGCAAGGACGCCGTCGGCACCTCGCGCCGCGCCTTTCTGCGCGGGGGCGCGGTGGCCGGCGCCAGCCTTGTCACCGGCACGGGCCTGGCCCGCGCGGCCGAAACCCCCGACCCGCTGATTACCGAGATCCAGCCCTGGGCCTCGGAATTCGGCGAGGCGGTCGATGCCAATCCCTACGGCCTGCCGATCCATTTCGAATCGCATGTGAAGCGGCAATATGTCGAATGGCTGACCGAAAGCCCGGTCTCTTCGATCAACTTCACGCCGATCCATGCGCTGGAAGGCACGATCACGCCCCAGGGCTGTGCCTTCGAGCGGCACCATTCCGGCTCCATCGAGCTGAGCAAGCAGGACTACCGGCTGATGATCAACGGGCTGGTGGAAAAGCCGCTGGTCTTCACCTTCGAGGATCTGCTGCGCTTTCCCCGCACCACCACCACCGCCTTCTGCGAATGCGCGGCAAACGGCGGCATGGAATGGGGCGGCGCGCAGCTGGAGGGCTGCCAGTATACCCAGGGCATGATCCACAACATGGAATATGTCGGCGTGCCGCTGTCGGTGCTGCTGGCCGAGGCCGGGGTCAAGCCCGAGGGCAAATGGCTTTACGCCGAGGGGGCGGATGCCTCGTCCAACGGTCGCTCCTTCCCGATGGAAAAGGTGATGGACGACATGATGCTGGCCTTCTTCGCCAATGGCGAGGCGCTGCGCAAGGAACACGGCTATCCCGCCCGCCTGGTCGTGCCGGGCTGGGAAGGCAACATGTGGGTGAAATGGGTCCGCCGCCTGGGGATCTATGACAAGGCGGTGGAAAGCCGCGAGGAGACCTCGAAATACACCGACCTGATGCCGGACGGCCGGGCGCGGAAATGGACCTGGGTGATGGATGCGAAATCGGTCATCACCTCGCCCAGCCCGCAGGTGCCGATCCGCCACGGCAAGGGGCCGCTGGTGATCTCCGGCCTGGCCTGGAGCGGCAACGGCCGCGTCACCCGCGTCGATGTCTCGCTGGACGGCGGCAAGAACTGGACCACGGCGCGGATCACCGGCCAGGCCCTGCCCAAGGCGCTGACCCGCTTCCACCTGGACATCGAATGGGACGGGTCGGAAATGCTGCTGCAATCGCGCGCCGTGGACGAGACCGGCTATGTCCAGCCGACCAAGGATGCCCTGCGCGCCATCCGCGGCCGCAACAACGTCTATCACAACAATGGAATCCAGACCTGGTGGGTCAAGGCCGACGGGGAGGTCGAGAATGTCGAAATCGCTTGAGCTGTTTTTGGGCTCGGTGCTGGCGGCCTCGGTGCTTGCCGGTCCGGCCATGGCGGAAAAGCTGGGACTGGGCCGCGTGGCCCTGCCCGAAGAGATCAGCGCCTGGGACACTGCGGTCCTGCCCGACGGCCAGGGGCTGCGCCCCGGCTCGGGCGATGTCGCCACGGGGGATGCGCTTTTCGCCGACAACTGCGCCTCGTGCCACGGCGACTTCGCCGAGGGGCTGGACAGCTGGCCGGTGCTGGCGGGCGGCGACGGCAGCCTGACCGATCCGCGCCCGGTCAAGACCATCGGCAGCTACTGGCCCTATCTGTCGACGGTCTACGACTATGTCCATCGCTCGATGCCCTTCGGCTCGGCGCAAACCCTGTCGGTGGACGACACCTATGCCATCACCGCCTTCCTGCTTTATTCCAACGGGCTGGTTGAGGACGATTTCGTCCTGACCCACGAGAACTTCACCAAGGTCGTGCTGCCCAATGCCGAGGGCTTCTATCCCGACGACCGCGACCAGAGCGAATATCCGCTGTTCTCGAAAGAGCCCTGCATGACGGATTGCGCGGTCGGGGTCGAGATCACCAAGCGCGCGGTCGATCTGAACGTGACGCCCGAGGATCCCGACGGCCGCCCGGCCGGCAGCATGCCCAACCTGGGCGCAGCTGCCGAACCGGCCGAACCCGCCGCGCCGGTCGAGAAGAAGGCCGAGGCCGCGCCGGCCGAGGCACCGGCGCAAGCCGCGCCCGAGGTCGTGGTCAAGACCGCCGCAGCGGCGCCGGAAACCCCGGCCCCGGCGGAAGCCGCGGCCGCTGCGGACCCGGCGCTGCTGGCCCAGGGCGAAAAGGTGTTCAAGAAATGCGCCGCCTGCCACAAGGTCGGCGACGGCGCCAAGAACAGCACCGGCCCGACGCTGAACGGCATCGTCGGCAGCCCGGCGGGCAAGGTCGAGGGCTTCAAATACTCCAAGCCCCTGCTCGCCATGGCCGCGGACGGGCTGGTCTGGGACGATGCTTCCCTGCACACCTATCTGGAAAGCCCCAAGGGGATGATCAAGGGCGGCAAGATGTCCTTTGCCGGGCTGAAGAAGGAGGACGATCGCGCCGCCGTCATCGCCTATCTCGCCACTTTCGCCAAGTAACCCATGAAACAGCGCAAGCTTCTGCCCGCGCTGTTCCTGGCCGCCGCGACCGGCACCACGCCGGCCGCAGCGGCCGAAATCGGAGACGCGGTCCACGGGGCAGAGCTGTTCGGCAAGGAATGCTCGGTCTGCCACCGGATCGGCAAGGGCGCGCGCCATTCCGTCGGCCCGCGGCTGAACGGCGTCTTCGGCCGCCGCGCCGCCAGCCTGGCCGATTTCAGCTATTCCAAGGCCATGAAGCGCAAGGGCAATGACGGGCTGACCTGGACCCTGGAAACGCTCGACGCCTATATCGAGAACCCCAAGGCGCTGGTGACCGGCACGCGCATGTCCTATCGCGGGCTGGCCGAGCCCCAGGCGCGGGCCGATCTGATGGCCTATATGCGCGACTATTCCGACCGGCCCCAGGACATTCCCGAGGCCGAGCCCACCGCCCGCCGCAACGCGCCGGTGCTGTCCGAAGAGGTGCTGGCCCTGCGCGGGGATCCCGAGTTCGGCGCCTATCTGTCGGCGGAATGCACCACCTGCCACCAGCGCGACGGTTCCGACCAGGGCATCCCCTCGATCGCCAGCTGGCCGCAGGAGGATTTCGTGGTCGCCATGCACGCCTACAAGCAGAAATTGCGGCCGCATCCGGTGATGCAGATGATGGCCGGCAGGCTCAGCGAGGAAGAGATCGCGGCGCTGGCCGCCTTCTTCGCCACGCTCGAATGACCGAAAAGCGGCCGGTTGCCACGCACCGGACCGTTCATCAGGGAGGAGAGAAAGATGATCCTGACGAGACGATCGCTGATCGCGGGCGCCACCGCCGCCACCGGGCTGCTTTATGCGCCCGTCGTCCTGGGACAGGGCAAGCCGAAGGTCGTCGTCATCGGCGGCGGCGCCGGCGGCGGCACGGCGGCCCATTACATGGCCAGAGATTCCCGGGGCGCGCTGGACGTGACCCTGGTCGAGGCCAATCCGGTCTATACGACCTGCTTCTTCTCGAACCTCTATATCGGCGGGTTCCGCGATTTCGAAAGCCTTCAGCACGGCTATGACAAGCTGTCCGCCGCCGGGGTCGCCGTCGTCAACGACACGGCCGTCGGGGTGGATCGCGCGGCGCGGACGGTCACGCTGGCGGGCGGGCAGGTGCTGCCCTATGACCGGCTGGTGCTGTCGCCCGGCATCGAGTTCAAGGAGGATTCGGTCCCCGGCTGGTCGCTCGAGGCGGCCGAAATCATGCCCCATGCCTACAAGGCCGGGCCGCAGACCCAGCTGCTCAGGCGCATGATCGAGTCGATGCCCCAGGGCGGCGTCTTCGCCATGGTCGCGCCCCCCAACCCCTATCGCTGCCCGCCCGGCCCCTATGAGCGGATCAGCATGGTCGCGCATCTGCTCAAGCAGGGCAATCCGACCGCCAAGATCATCATCCTGGACCCCAAGGAAAAATTCTCCAAGCAGACGCTGTTCGAGGAGGGCTGGGGGAAATATTACAACGGCATGGTCGAATGGATCAGCCCCGAATTCGGCGGCGCCAGCGTCGAGGTGCGCCCCGACAGCATGGAGGTGCTGGTCGAGGGCACGGCGCAAAAGGTCGATTGCTGCAACGTGATCCCGGCCCAGAGCGCCGGCCGGATCGCCGCCATCGCCGGGCTGACGGACGAGAGCGGCTGGGCCCCGGTGCATCCCGACAGCATGAAGTCGCGGATGGACGAGAATGTCTGGATCCTGGGCGATTCCAGCGCCCAGGGCGACATGCCGAAATCCGCCTTCTCGGCCAACAGCCAGGCCAAGGTCGCCGCCATGGCGATCCGCGGCGAGCTGACCGGCTCGCGGGTGTTCCCGGCCAAGTATTCCAACACCTGCTGGTCGCTGCTGGCCCCCGATGACGGCATAAAGCTGGGCGCGTCCTACCAGCCGAACGGCGACCGGATCGCCAGCGTCGAGAACTTCATCAGCAACACCGGCGAGGATGCCGCGCTGCGCAAGCTGACCTATGAGGAAAGCCTCGGCTGGTATGCGGGCATCACCGCCGACATCTTCGGCTGAACCGGAAGGACGAACCCATGCAACTGAGCCGCCGCCATTTCCTTGCGGCCTCGGCCGCCGCCCTGGCCCTGCCCTACAGGCGGGCCTGGGCCGCCACCACCCTGACCATGGGTCCGGTGCGCATCGACAGCCTGTCGGACGGGCATCTGGAACTGCCGCTGGACTTCACCTTCGCCGGCCTGCCCGAGGCCGAGGTCTCGGCCCTCATGGCCCGGCACGGGCTGGCGGCGGGCGCGCTGACGCCGCCCTGCAACCTGACGCTGCTGCGCGACGGCACCAACACGGTGCTGTTCGACCTGGGATCGGGCCCGGACTTCATGCCGACCGCCGGCAAGGTGATCGAGGCGCTGGAGGCGCTGGGGCTGGCGCCCGAGGACGTGACCCATGTGCTGATCACCCATGGCCATCCCGATCACCTCTGGGGCCTGCTGGACGAATTCGACGAGCCGGTCTTTGCCCAGGCCGAATACATGATCGGCCAGGCCGAGTTCGATTATTGGATGGACCCCGCCACCGTCGACAGCATCGGCGAGGAGCGCGCCAGCTTTGCCATCGGCGCCTCGCGCCGGCTGGAGGTGGTGGCCGACAGCATCCGCAAGCTGGCGGACGGCGAACAGGCCCTGCCCGGCATCACCGCGCGTCTGACCCCCGGCCATACCCCCGGCCACCTGGCCTATGAGATCGCGACGCCCGAGGGCGCGCTGATGGTCGTGGGCGATGCGATCGGCAACCACCACATCGCCTTCGAGCGCCCCGACTGGCCCTCGCCCTCGGACCAGGATCCGCCGCTGGCCGCCGCCACCCGCATTGCGCTGCTGGAACGGCTGGCGGCGGATGCCATGCCCTTCATCGGCTACCACCTGCCGCAAGGCGGGCTCGGCCGGGTCGAGAAGGCGGAAACCGGCTATCGCTTCACGGGAGAGATCTGATGCGCAGACTGATGCTTTGCCTGGTCGCCGCGCCCGCCTTCGCCTCCGAGGACATCCCCGACCAATACCCGCAATCGGTCCTGTATTCGAAGCCGGTCGAGGTGATCCCGAACGTCTTTTCGGCCATCGGCGCCACCGCGCCGCCGACCTATGACAATGCCGGGCACAACAACAACCTCAGCTTCATCGTGACCGACGAGGGCGTGGTAGTGGTGAACTCGGGCGCGTCGTGGCAGCTGGCCGAGGCGCTGCACGCGGAAATCCGCGCCGTCACCGACCAACCGGTCAAGCTGGTCATCAACGAAAACGGCCAGGGCCACGCCATGCTGGGCAACGGCTACTGGGCGGCGCAGGGCGTGCCGATCCTGGCGCATGAAGAGGCCGCCGCCGAATTCGCCGACGGCGCGCCGCAGGATCTGGCCGGCCTGCAGAACTATGCCCGCGAAAGGGCCGAGGGCACGGTCATCGCCCATCCGACCGAGACCTTCACCGACCGCAAGGACATCACCATGGGCGGCGTCGCCATCGAGGTGCTGCACCTGGGGCCCGCGCATTCGCCCGGCGACACCCAGGTCTGGATCCCGCAATGGTCGATGATGATCGCCGGCGACATCGCCTTTCACGAGCGCATGCCGCCGATCTTCGAGGGCACCTGCACCTCGTGCTGGATCGAGACATGGGAGACGAAATTCGCGCCGCTGGCCCCGGCCCATGTCATTCCCGGCCATGGCCATCCGACCAACCTGGCGCAGGTGACGCGCTATACCCGCGACTACCTGGCCGATCTGCGCGAAAAGATCGGCGCGCATATCGAAGAGGGCGGCGACCTGGGCGGCGCCTATTACGTCGACCAGTCGCGCTGGTCGCGGCTCGATACGTTCGAGGAACTGGCGACCAAGAATGCCGGCGTGGTCTTTGCCGAGATGGAGTTCGAATAAGGCTGCGGCCGGGCGGGCGCCTGCCCTGCCCGGCCGCTCCGGCCCGCCGGGTTACATCCCGTGCATCTTGGCCTTGTCCAGCTTGTAGCTCCAGGGCAGGCCCGCGTTCTTCCAGCCGTTGACGCTGCGGGTTCCGGCCAGCGGCCCGTCCTTGGCAAGGTCGCCCTCGAACCCGTCCGTCACCGACCAGACATTGCCGAAGCCCGCCTTGGCCAGTTCGTTGGCCGCCTTGGCGCTACGGTCGCCCGACCGGCAGATCAGGACGATGGCCGCATCCTGGCCAAGGCCCTTGGCCCCCAGGCGGGCCCGGACCTCGTCGATGAAGCCGGGATTGCTTTCCATCTTGAAGGTCGAGCGCTTGTCGTCCCAGGCGGGCGATGCGGGCTGGATCATGTGGGGCACGTTGGCATCCGCGACGGTCGCCATGCCGACAAAGGCCACCTCGCCGGGCGAGCGCACATCCAGAAACAGCACCTCCTGCGGGGACTGCACGACCTTTTCATAGGCCTCGGCCGCGGTCAGATACAGCTTCTGCACCGTCTGCTTGTTTTCGGGCAAGGCCGCCGCATCGCTCGCCCAGGCCGGAGCCAGGGGCGACAGCGCCGACAATGCCAGGCCAAAAAGAATGGCACGCATGTGAAATCCTCTCCTGCTTATATAGCAAGATACGAATATACGACTTGAGCGATATAACGAAGCGATTTCATGCGTCCGTGCCGGCATTTTTCCGGCCCCTGCCTTTTCCCGCCCCCGGCCGGTCAGGCCGTCGCCCGATGCGCGGATTGGTCCACCAGCCAGTCGGTGATGACGGCGCCGATCCACATGCACAACAGCGCAAGCCAGGCCGTCGCCACGAAGATCGAGCCGCCCGAGACGCCGGCGCCGATGGCGCAGCCCCCGGCCAGCATGGCGCCGAAGCCCATCAGCGCCGCCCCCAACATCGAGCGCCGCATCTGCCCCTCGCCCTCGAAGCCCTGGAACTTCAGCCGCCGCTTCAGCGCCGCCGACAGGAAGGCGCCGACAAAGACGCCCGGCACCAGGCCGATGTCGAAATCCAGGATCGGGCTTTCGGTCAGAAAGAACATCAGCGTGCTGGCGGAAGGCCCGGAAAAGGTGGCCGAGGTCACGCTGACCGGATCGAAGGCCTGCTGCGACAGCGAAAAGGTCAGCACCCAGCCAAGCGCCACCGCAAAGCCCACGCCCGAGGCAAAGACCAGCACCGGCAGGCCGATCCGGTTCGCCCGCGCCAGCCAAAGCGCCAGCACGGCACAGCCGATGCCGACCAGGATGGCGCCGGATTCGCGCAGCGGCAGCGCTGTCAGCAGGCTGACATTGCGCCCGCCCGGCGTGGTCCACAGCCCCGCCAGCTCTTGCCGCAAGGGGGCCAGCCAGCCATGCAGCGCCATCTGCGCCACCACCGCGAAGATCAGCCCCGACACGACCGAGCGCAGGTTCCCCGTCGCCGCCAGCACCAGAAGCCGCCCCGAACAGCCGCGCGCCAGCACCATGCCGGCGCCGAACATCAGCCCGCCGATCACCGCGCCCGACCAACTGCCGGTGACGGCCATCATCCGCGCCTCCTCGGCGCGGAACAGGCCCAGAAGCCCTGCCCCCTGGACCCAGATCACCGCGGTCGAAAAGGTCAGCAGCCAGACCGCGACCTTGGGCCCCAGGCTGCCACGAGCGAATTCCACCGTGGCCGCGCGCAGGCAAAAGGACGACCGTTCCGCGGAAAAGCCAAAGACGGCCCCGACCAGCAAACCGAAGATCGCGGCCAGTTGCGGCTCGGGAACATGCTCAAGCAGAAAGTCGAGATCCATGGCAGCCATCCTTTTCGACATATGGCCCCGGCCGCCCCGACCGCGCCTTGACATGGATCATATCCGGGCCAAAGCCCAGGCATCAACGCGGCACGCGGCCGCCCCGCCCGGAATTGCCGGTCGCCTGCGATAAAAACGCCAATGATCCGGCGGATTCCAGGACAACCGGCCGGCAAGGTTTCTGGAAGCCAAGCGATGAAGATCGCATAATCGGTGCGCCCATCGGCGCAAATCGACCAGGCAAAACGCTGGAATGAAAAGGCGATCTCCTGCGGCCCCAGCGACGCAAAACCCGATGATCGCCGGGATTAAGATCGCACGCCGCGCATGGCCATCGGGCGGCTTGAAATGCTGCCGGCGTCGCCAATGGGCGATTGAAAAACCGCGGCGCTGGATCTTGATATTCCGACCGCCCGGCGGTTATTTTCGAGCGATCAGCGCGGCGCCTTCGCCGGCCGCCGGTTTCCGGCGTGAATGCGGCAGCGGCGCCAATCGCCTATCGAAAGGAACTGCAAATGACCGAGATCGATCTGAACGCCATGTCCCTGGCCGAGCTGAAACAGCTGCGCAAGGATGTCGAAAGGGCCATCACCGGTTTCGAGGCCCGCCGCAAGGCCGAAGCCCGCGCCAAGGCCGAGGAAGCCGCGAAACAATTCGGCTTTTCCCTGACGCAATTGATCGAGACGGCGGCGCAGCGTCCCGCGGCCGCGCCGAAATATGTCCACCCCGAGAATCCCGATCTGACCTGGAGCGGGCGCGGCCGCAAACCCCGCTGGATCGCCGAAGGATTGGCCGCCGGCAAGGCGCTGGAAGATTTCGCCATCTGAACGGCATTGCCCCCGGCAGATCGAATGCAGGGGCCTTGTCCCGGCTAGACCTTTTCGCCCGCCCGGTCGAAACGGGCCTGGGCATCATGGATCGCGTCGATATTCGCCATCGCCCATTCCGCCAGCGCGCAGACCGGCTTGCGCAGCGAACGGCCAAGCTCGGTCAATTCGTAATCCACGCGCGGCGGAATGCTGGGCGTCACCGTGCGCGACACCAGCCCGTCGCGCTCCAGCCCGCGCAGGGTCAGCGTCAGCATGCGCTGGGAAATGCTGGGGATCTCGCGGCGCAATTCGCTGAACCGCCGCGGCCCCTCGGCCAGGACCGAAACGATCAGCAGGCTCCATTTGTCGCCGATCCGCTGCAGGACGGCGGCAAAGGCCCGGCAACCGAAACTGTTGGGGTCATGCATCTGGTTTCTCCGGTTTCCTTGCCGTGACCGGGTCACAGCCATGTAACTGCGGCACAGGATTGTGCCTTCTTGCGGGGGTCTTCCCGATGGTTATCTAAGCGGCCTCAGTATAAATTCCATACCTAGGAGACAAAAGTGACCATCCTGCATATCGACAGCAGCATCACCGGCGACAACAGCGTCAGCCGCATCGTCAGCCAGGCGATCATCGACCGGCTGGCCGAGGCCCGGCCCGGCGTCCCCGTCATCCGCCGCGACCTGGCCGGCGCGCCGCTGCCGCATCTGACGCTGGATGCGCTGGCCGACAGCGCGGTTCTGGACGAGTTCCTGGCCGCCGAGACGGTGGTGATCGGCGCGCCGATGTATAACTTCACCCTGCCGAGCCAGCTCAAGGCCTGGATCGACCGCATCGTCGTCGCCGGCAAGACCTTCCGCTATACCGCCGAGGGGCCGGAGGGGCTGGCCGGCGGCAAGCGCGTGATCATCGCCCTGGCGCGCGGCGGCTTTTACAGCGACGACGCGCGGGTGGCGCTGGAGCATCTGGAAAGCTACCTGCGCTCGGTCTTTGCCTTCATCGGCATCGAGGCCGAATTCGTGATGGCCGACGGCGTGAGCATCGGCCCAGAACAGCGCCAGGCCGCCATCGACCAGGCGCTTGGCCAGACCCGGCAGCTTGCCGCATGAACCCCGCGCCGCCCGCCCCCTAGGGCAGGCGGCGTATCGCCGGCCAGTAATCGGCCAGCCACAGCAGGAACGCCGCCGCCCACAGCAGGGCGGCGAGCAGGTGCAGCGGGCCGGGCGGCCACGGCATCAGCCCCATCTCGGGCAGGGCGCGCAGCAGCACCGCCAGTCCAGCCAGCACGAAAGCCGCGCGGGTCGGCCGGTTCAGGCCAAGCCCCTGCCCGGTATGGAACCGCCCGGCGATCGCCAGCACCGCCAGCACGCCCAGGCCCAGGCCGCCCATCAGCGCCAGATGCAGCGGCCCGGCCTCGGCCCAGGGCGCGCCAAGCGCGGCGGCACCCAAGCCCAGCAGCCCCGCGCCGGCAAATCCCGCCGCCGCCATCAGCACCATGATCTCGGCGCGAAACGCCTCGGCACCGACAAAGCCCTCGGCCATGCGGTCCATGAAGGCGGCGCCGGCGGCGATCCACAGAAAGCCCGCGACCGCCGGCGAGAGCCCCGCGACCTGCCCCGCCAGGGCCAGCGCCACCAAGCCGGCCGACAGGTTCAGCCGCCCCGGATGCGGCCGAAAGGGCGAGGTGCTTTCGCTGGGGTCCAGCACGATATTCGTCACCGGCACGCTGATGCGCGCCAGCGCCAGCGACAGCAGCCCCAGAAACACCAGTCCGGCGACGCGCAGCCATTCCGCCGCCGCCTCGGCCTGCCCGGCCAGCATCGCCATGCGCGCCATCAGCCCGGCCAGCGCCAGCGCGAAAAGCCAGCCCGCAAAGCTGAGCAGCCGCGTGGTCCGCTGCTGCAGCGAGACCTTGAGCAGATAGGCCAGCAGCAGCACCAGCCAGGCCAGGTCCGCCAGCATCGCCGGCAGGACCAGCAGGTCCGCGCCCAGAAGCCCCGCGATCCGCGCCAGGCCCCAAAGTGCGGCCAGCACCCAAAGCGGCCGTCCGCGCAGGCGGGGGGTGTCGCTCCATTCCGGCGCGGCGGTGGTCAGAAAGCCCAGCAGCGCCGCGCCCCAGGCGCCGAAGATCATCTCGTTCGCATGCCAGATGCCGGCCGGGATCTGCCGCGCAAGGGGCAGGTCGAAGGACCAGAGCCCGACCCAGACGAGCGGCCACAGCCCGGCATGCAGCGCCGCCAGCGGAAAGAACAGCCGGAAGCCTTCGTCGGACAGCACGCGGTGCAGCGGAGGCGTCATGGGCGCAGCCGTTCGTCGATGTCGTGGATATGCGCAAACAGCGGGTCGGCGGTCAGGTAGTGCTGGCGCAGGGCAAAGATCGCCGCCTCGTCGCGGGTGCCGGGGCTGCCCGGCGGCAGGCGCTCGCCGGCGATGCCGCGCCCGCCCGCGTCCAGGACCAGGATGCGGTGGCTGATGCGGATCGCCTCCAGCAGGTCATGGGTGATGAAGAGCGCGGCGAAGCGCGCCGAGGCGGCGGCCTCGATCACCAGATCCTGCATCCGCCGCTTCAGCGCCACATCCAGCGCGGTGAAGGGTTCGTCGAAATAGATGAAATCCGGGTCCGTCACCAGGGCGCGGGCGATGGCGGCGCGCTGGCGCATGCCGCCCGAAAGCTCGGACGGGTATTTCCCCAGATCCTCGGGCAGCAGGCCGGCGCGCAGGGCGGCATCGGCGATCACCCGGCGCCGCATCCGGCGCGGCGCGCGCGACAGGCGCAGCGGAAAGCCGATATTGCCGGCCGCGGTGGCCCAGGGCATCAGCCGCGGCTCCTGGAAGACCATCGCGTGGCGCAGGTAGTGGCGGGCGATGCGCCCCTCGCGCGGCTCGACCAGCCCGGCGGCGATATGCGCAAGCGTGGACTTGCCCGAACCCGACGGCCCGACCAGCGCCACGATCTCTTGCCGGGCGACGCCCAGCGTGATGCCTTCGAGCACGGTGCGGCCGAAAAAGGCGTGGCCGATGCGGTTCAGTTCCAGCAGGCTCATCGCTTGACGCCCCAGGGCGCTGCGGCCTCGCGCCAGCGCTCCAGCTCGGCCCGGACCGGGCGGATCAGCACGTATTCGACCGCGATCAGCGCGGCGACGGCCAGGCTGACCCAGGCCAGCGCCTCGGCGATGTCCAGCATGGCCCGCGCCCGCGCCAGCGCGCCGCCGATGCCGCCGGCATTGGCCAGCAGCTCGGCCATGATCGCCACCTTGAAGGCCGAGCCGAGCGCCAGGATCAGCGCCGGGAACAGCTGCGCCGAAATCTGCCGGGCCGAGACGAACAGGAAGCGCCGCAGCGGCCCGGCGCCAAAGACCTGCGCCATGTCGTCCAGGCCGCGGTCGCGCGTCACCACCCCCTCGACCGCGCCGACGAAGACGACCGGCGTGGCCGAGATCAGGATCGTCACCGCCACGGTCAGGTCCGAGGGGCCGAACCAGATCATCGCCAGCACGATCCAGGCGATGGGCGGCACGCCCAGAAGCAGGGTCAGGATCGGCCGCGACAGCCGCAGCGTGGCCGGGGAATAGCCCGCCGCCACCCCGAAAAGCGTGCCGATCAGCGCGCAAAGCCCGAAGCCGGCCAGCGCGCGGGCGGTGGTCAGGGCCAGCAGTTCCTGCGCCCTGCCCTCGTGCATAAGCCGCGCCGCCGCGGCCAGCGTGTCCAGCGGCGCGGTCAGGATGAAATCGCCATAGGCCTCGTGCCCGGCCTGCCACAGCGCGCCGATCAGCGCCAGGCCCGCGAGCCCCGCCCAGGCCGACCACAGGAACCGGCCCAGCCGCGCCAGCCGGTCGAGACAGGCCGAAAGCAGGCTCACAGCAGATAGAACCCGTCGTCGGGCAGCTTGCCGCCGATGATCGCGGCATCGGTTTCGGCCATCAGCGACAGGATCGCCTCGATCGCCGGCCGCGCCTCGCCGGCGGGGCGCACGGCCAGCCGGGAATGCGGCACCGAGAGCGCCAGGATCGGGGCAGGCATGTCCAGGGCGCCGGCGGCTTCGGTCGCGGCCTGTACCGGATCGGCCAGCACCTCGCCGTTCGCCTGCGCCAGCGCGGCCTGCAAGGGCGCCAGCACCTCGGCGCCGCCGGCCATGAAGGCGTCGGTCGCGGCCAGCCCGGCCTGCGGCAGCACCGGGCCGACATCACCCTGCCGGCCCCATTCCTCTTGCAGGTCGATCACCCGCGCGAAAGCCTTGCCCACGGTCCGCCCGCGCATGATCGCCACGCTGGAGGCCGGCTCGCTGAGCAGCGCCGCCTCGATCTGGCCGGCCAGCAGCATCTGCGCCGCCTCGATGGGGCTGCCGACGGGCACCAGCTGCACCTTGTCGGCGATGCCCTGCCGCGCCAGCAGCGCGCGCAGCACGAAATCGGGCGTGTCGTTGACGAAGGGCACGGCCAGGCGCCTGCCCTCCAGCCCGGCGAAATCGGCGACCACGCCGGATTCGGCCACGATGAACAGCAGCCCGTCGGTCATGGTATTGACCAGCCGCAGCCCCATGCCGCGGTTATAGAGATTCGCGGCGACCTGCACCGGCACCACCGACAGGTCGATGGTCCCCGAGGTCAGCCCGGCGCGCAACTCGTCCGGGGTGCGCCAGACGGTCAGCGACACCTCGGCCGACAGATCCTTCAGCGCGCCGCTGGCCACGGCATGGGCCAGGGTGATGCTGGGCCCGGCAGGCGGTCCGAACAGCGCAAGCCGCGCCAGGGGTGCTGCGCGCAGGATGCCGGGCGCCGCCAGGGTGGCGGCAAGCGCGCCGGCCCCGGCAAGAAGGGCGCGGCGCGAGGGATGACGAGGGGTTTGGGACATGTCTGCCCTCCTGGCAGTCGCAAGATGAACGGGGGATCGCTGGCGGAGGGCTGGCGCGGGGTTGACGATACCATAGGCCGCCGGGACCGACCGTCCTTGATTTAGGTCAGGCCGGCGCCGCGAAATCCCCCGGCCGGGCGCAGAACTCGATGAAAAACCGCACCGGACCCGCAGCCGCGACCTCGTGCAGCCGCTCGGGGTGGATCAGCGGATGGATGCCCGGTCCCAAGAGCAGTTCGGCCCCGTCGACCAGGTCGCGAAAGACCAGCCCGCCCTCAAGCACATGCAGCCGCGCCCAGGTGCCGGGCCGGGTCGCATGGGCGCGCAAGAGGCCCTTGGGCACGCTGGCCTCGGTGAACTCCGGCGTGCGCCGATAGGGCGCGGCGTCGTCGGGCCAGGCCGGCAGGCTCATGCCGCGGGCCAATCGTAGAGATGGACCAGCTTGGGATCGTCGGCCGCCGCCAGCATCCGTCGCACCCGGTCCTGGAACAGCGCCGCGAAACGGGCCAGCTCGGCCGGCTCGGCCCGCCCCGCGACCGCACGCGGCATCAGCTCGGCCATGGCGGGATCGTGGGGCACATGGCCGGTGTCGATGTCGACGACCACGCCGGCGCCATTGTCGCGCCGGCGCAGCGCCATCACCCCGTCGATCGGCGCCTCGAAGCGCAAGAGCCCGCGGCGCGCGAACAGGTGCCCCGCGCCGATGCCGTGAAAGCCGCCCTCGGCCGCCGCGCCGGTCAGCAGCGTCGCGACCGAGGCGACGACCCCGGTCGTGCCCTGCCCGACGCCGTCGCGCATGTGGACCTCGATGCCGCCGCGTTCGGGCAGGTCGTCGCCGTAAAGCCATTCCAGCCCGGCCAGCGCCATCAGCCAGGCCCCGGCCACCACCGGGCAGGAATGGCCGCAAAGCCGCACGGCGTCAGCATAGCGATAGGTCATCACCCCGTCCTCGGCCGAGCCCAGGAAGCCCGCCAGGGGATCGCGGAGCCGGATCGCCGGCGCATCAGCGAAGAAGGCGGGAAAAACCATGGCTCACTCCTGTTCCTCGGCCAGCAGGTCGGCCAGCGTGCGGTGGTCCATCACTTGCAGGAAGGCGGCCAGCGCGTCGCGGATCGCCGCGTCCAGCGCGCCGGGGCGGTTCGGGTCGCGGATCTCTTCGGGGCCGAAGCATTCGGCGGCGGCCATGTCCGGCTCGGTCACGCGCAGCACCTCGCCCAGGGGCAGCGCGGCGGGGTCGCGCCCCAGCTCCAGCCCGCCCGAGCGGCCGCGGACCGAGTTCAGGAACCCCGCCCGCGTCAGCACGTTCGCCACCTTGGTCAGGTGGCTGCGCGAGATGTCATAGGCAGCGGCCGCCTCTTCGATCGTGACCAGCCGGTCGGGATGCCGCGCCGCATAGATCAGCAGGCGCAGGGCGTAATCCGAAAAGCTGGTCAGTCGCATGCAGGGGGCTTCCTCGATCCGCCCGCACAAAAGCACGGCCCGCGCCAGGCGGTCAATGGCACGCGCCAGGGCCCGGCGCGGCCCGGCCTGGGGCCAGATCCGCGGGGCGGGCGGCGACGGGGCGAAAGCGGCGACCGCCATCATCAGAACCGCAGCCGCGTGCCCAGGTAGAAGGCCCGCCCCTCGCCGGGGATGAAGGCCGCCTGCCCCGCCACCGCCTGGTCCAGCACCAGGGTCGAGGCGGCATAGCGCTCATCGGTCAGGTTCGTGACCTCGACATGGACCGCGGCATTCTCGGTCAGCGCATATTCGGCGCCCAGGTCCACCAGCGCATAGGAATCGTTGAAGACCGTGTTCATGTTGTCCACCGGCGTCCTGCCCGGCACCCAATGCAGCTTGCCGTGCAGCGTCAGCCGCTCGACCGGGCGCCAGTCCAGCGCCAGCGTGACGACGTTGCGCGGCGCGCCGGCGATGCGGTTGTCGCCGCGCAAGGGATCGTCGTCGAAGCGGAAATCCTGCCAGGTCCAGGCCAGCCGCCCCGACAGCGTTTCCGTCAGCTCGCCCGACAGGCCAAGCTCGATCCCGCTGTGCCGCGTCCGCCCGGCATTGACCGAGGCGAGCGTGGCGCCGGTCACGTCGCGCAGCGACAGCAGCTCGTTCTTCAGCCGCGCGTGATAGACGGTCGCATCCCAGGACAGGCGCTGCCATGTCCCGCGCCAGCCCAGCTCCAGCGTGGTCGAGGTCTGCGCCTCCAGATCGGGCGTGGCGAACATGGCCGCAGGCGCGGCGGGATCGGCGGGGTTCGGCCGGCCCGGCCCGCTGTTGGGCGTGCCGCCCACCGTGCCCAGCAGGTCGTCATGGGTCGGCGGCTCGAAGCCGCGCGCCAGCGAGATCCAGGCGAACTGCCCCTCGGCCGGGGCCCAGGACAGGGCCAGCGCCGGGGTGAAGCCGCTATAGCTGCGGTCGTAGCTGGTCGAGGTCGCCGGCACAGCACCATCGGGCAGGCGCATGCCGGGGTTCATCGGGCTGTAGGCCACGGTCGGCCGGGTCGCGGCAGTCCAGCGATCCTCGCTTTCGCGGCTGGCATGGTTGAAGGCGATCGAGGGCGACAGGGTGAAGCCGCCCCATGGCAGGTTCGCCCCGGCAAAGATGGACAGCGTATCGGCCGTCAGGCGGTTGCGGCCGAAGGCCGGGCCGCGCGCGCCGCCCAGGTTGTGGTCATAGTCGCGGTCGGCCTTGCCGAAGGACCAGGTCAGCCCGGTCTCGAACAGCGGCAATTCCCCCTCGCCCAGCCGGCTGTAGCGCGCGGTCAGCGTGGCGTCGCTGCCCTCGGTGTCGCGGAACCCGGCCGAGATCGGAAAGGCGAAGCTGTCGTCGGTCCGCGACAGGCTCAGGCCGAAGTCATAGATGTTCTCGCCGCGCTCCAGCGTCGTGCGCGCGCCTGCCAGGGTCTGGCGGGTGTCGCGCCGCGGCTGGTCGCGCAGCACGTTCGGTCCCGGACCGACCGCATTGCCTCCGACGATCACCGGGCCGGCATGGTTGCTTTCGGGATCGTTCTGGATCGCGTCCCAGGTCAGCGGCCCGGCCACGTCGAATTCCAGGTCGGTATGGCTGAAGAACAGCCGCGTCACCGCCTCGCCGGTCTGCAGGGTGACGTTGCCGCCGATGGCGCTGCGGCGCGAGCCGTTGTAGTCGCGATAGCCGTCCTTCTGCGCATGTTCGAAGCGCAGCAGCACATCGGCCCGCTCGCCGTCGATGCCATAGCTGCCCGCGACCTCGCCCCGCCCGAAGCTACCGCCGCCGAAGCTGAGCCGCACCCCCGGCGCCGTCGCCCCCGAGGGCGAGGCGAAGTTGATCGCGCCGCCCAGCACGTTGGCGCCGATGCGGTTGGCCGCGGCGCCGCGAAACACCTCGATGCTCTCGGCCTGGCCCGGCGCGGCAAGGCCCACGACATAGGAGCCGTCGGCGCGGTTCACCGGCATCCCGTCCTGAAGGATCAGCAAGCCGCGCTCGGCCGGGTTCTGCTGCAGGCCCGAGCCGCGGATCTGGATGCGCGGCTGGTCGTTGCCGCCGAAGAATTCCTGCACGACCACGCCCGGCACCTCGGAAAGCGAGTCGGCCAGCGTCGGCGCCGCCTCGCCCATGGCCTCGCTGCGGTCGATCAGCGTGACCGCGCCGGGCGTCGCCTCGAAGCGCCGCGCGGTGGTGTCGGCGCGGATCTCGATCTCGTCCAGCACGATCACCGCGCCGGGCGCGGCCGATTGCGCCAGGGCGGCCCCGGCCTGCAAGGACAGCCCGGCCGCCGCCAGCCCAGTCAGGGCGGGGATCATTCGCGCAAAGCGTTTCGTCTTGTCGTCAGCGTCCATGTCGGCACGTCCTTGATCTTCCCGCAGGGGACAGCGCCCACGGCAATGCGCGGCGCGAGGGTGGCAATGAGACGGCTGGCACAGGGCTTGCGATGCGGCATAGCGGCGGCGGGCATGGGCTGCGGGCGCGCCGGGATGACCCCGCCTGCATAGGCCGATCAAACATGAATGTGAAGGTCATATTTTATCCGGGGCGCTTTTGCCGCAGCCCCGGCCCGCGCGGGGTGCGCTGGACAGCCGGGCCGCAGGCACGCTACACAGGAACCGCAAAAGCGACCCGAACCAGCGCGAAAGACGGAAAAGCCCCATCCATGTCGAACCAGGGCCGGAAACTGGAACAGGCGGCCAAGGCGGCGTGGCTTTCCTATGTCGCGGGCAAGACCCAGGACGAGATCGCGGGGATCATGGGCATCTCGCGCCAGACCGCGCAGCGCCTGGTGGCGCAGGCCATGGCCGAGGGCATCGTCAAGATCCGCATCGACCATCCCTTTGCGCATTGCATGGATATTGCCGCCGGATTGCAGCGCAAATACGCGCTGGCGTTCTGCCAGATCGCCCCTTCGGACGCCCCCGAGGCCGGGGTGGCGCTGATGCTGGCCGATGCGATCGAGCAATGGCTGCGCCGCCCCGAGCCGATGACCATGGCCATCGGCACCGGCCGCACCCTGCGCAGCGCCATCGCGCAATTGCCGCACATCGACTGCCCGCAGCACCGCATCGTCTCGCTGACCGGCAATATCGCGCCCGACGGCTCGACCGCCTATTACAACGTGCTGTTCACGCTTTCGGACCTGGTGACAGCGCGCAGCTTTCCCCTGCCCTTGCCGGTCATCGCCCCCAGCGTGCGCGAGCGGCAGGCGGTCAACGGCCAGCCCAGCATCGAGCGGCTGATCCGCATGTCGGCCGAGGCCGCGGTGGCCTTTGTCGGCATCGGCACGGTGGGCGCGCGCGCGCCGCTGATGCTGGACGGGTTCCTGTCGCAGCCCGACCTGGACGCGCTGGTCGCGGCCGGCGCGGTGGGCGAGATCACCGGCTGGGCCTATGACGCGCAGGGCGCGCTGGTGCCTGGGCTCAGCAACGACCGCGTGGCCTCGGCCCCGATCCCCCCGCGCGAGACGACGCTGGTCATCGGCGCCGCCCATGGTGTCGAAAAGGTGCCGGCGATCCGCGGCGCGCTGCGCGGCGGGCTGGTCAGCGGGCTGATCACCGATGCCGAGACCGGGGCGGCGCTGCTGGCCGATTGACCCCTACATCGCCGCGATCTCGGCGCGCTGCTGCTGCATGCGCAGGAAGATGCGCCAGTCCCGCTCGCGCCGGGCGCGGGCGGCGGGCTCGGGGCGGGTGATCTCGACCGGGCGGGCGAAGCGTGCCCGCGCCGCGCGGATGCCGCCCAGAAGCGGCGCTGCGGCGGCGATGGCGGTGCCGCGCAGCACCGCATCCTCGGGCTGCCAGTGGATCTCGGCCCCGATGGCATCGGCATAGAGCTGGCGCAGCAGGGCCGAGCGCGCCTGCCCCCCGGCCATGGCCAGCGCGGCGGGCGCCAGCCCCATATGGGCGATGACCTGCCGCGTCCCCAAGGCGATGCCCACCGCCGCGCGCCAATACAGTGCGTCCAGCGCCTGCGGGCTGCGCTCCAGCGTCAGGCCGTGGATCGCGCCGCGCAGCAGCGGATCGGCAAAGGGCGTGCGGCTGCCCTTGATGTCGGGCAGGACATGCAGGTCCGGCTCGGGCTCGGGATCGGCGGCGATCCGGGCCAGGATGTCGTCATGGCCCGCAGGCTGCGGGTAAAGCCCGCGCACCCGCTCCAGCAGCGCGCCGGTGGCGGACTGGCCGCCCTCGCTGACGCTTTCGCCGGGCAGGATCGCGCCCGGATAGGGCCCCCACAGCGCCGCGCGCGGCGCGAGCCCCGTCGCCATGACGCAATTCGAGGTGCCGGCGATCAGCGCCGGCATCTCCGGTGCCGCGCCGAGCGCGCCGGCAAAGGCGTCGATCAGCCCGGCGGCGACCAGCGTCTCGGGCTCCAGCCCCAGCTCGGCCGCGCCTTGCGGCGACAGCGGGCCGATGCGCGTGCCGGGCGGCAGCACCGGGCCGGGGCGCGGGAAATCGGCGATCCCGGCCCGGTCCAGCAAGTCCTGCTGCCAGCCGCCGCGGTCGGGCAGCCAGGGCCATTTTGCCGCCGCGGCGCAAAGCGAACGCGCCTCGATGCCGGTGGCGCGAAAGGCCAGGTGGTCGCAAAGGTCGCGCACGCCCGTCAGCGCCGCCCAGACCTCGGGCCTGTGGCGGCGAAGCCACATCAGCTTCGGCGTCTGCATCTCGGGCGAGACCGAGCCGCCGGCCCGCGCGACGATCTCATGCGGGATGCGGCTCAGTTCGGCCGCCTCGGCCACGGCGCGGTGGTCGTGCCAGGCGATCACGTCGGGGGCAAAGCCCGGCGCCTCGACCACCAGCGAGCAGGTGGCGTCAAAGGCCAGCGCGCCGACCTGCGCCGGGCTGGCGCCGGCCTGCCGCCGCGCCTCGGCAAGGGCCTCGGCCACGGCCCGCCAGATCTCGGCGAAATCGTGCATGGCTTGCCGGTCGGGCCCCGGAAGGGTGGCGAAGCCGCGGCTTGCGCGGGCGACCAGCCGGCCGTTGGGGGTGAAAAGCCCCGCTCGCGCGCGGGCCGAGCCCACATCCACGGCCCCGATCAGCACGCCGATTCCCCTTCCCTAGCCCAGACCGGCCAAAGTCTTGGGCAAATCCCGCGCCTGGTCAATCAGCGCATCGGGGGCCAGCGCCGCCAGCTTTTCGGCCAGGCGCGCGGGGGCGGCATGGCTGCCGCCCAGAAAGCCGATCACCCGCATCCCCGCCGCGCGGGCGGCGCGCAGCCCGGCCGGGCTGTCCTCGATCACCACGCAATCGGCCGGGGCGATGCCCAGGTGCCGGGCGGCGAACAGGAACAGGTCGGGCTCGGGCTTGCCGCGCGCCACCTGCGTCGCGGAATAGACATGCGGCCCGAACAGCGGCGCAAGCCCGGTCAGCGACAGCGACAGCTGCAGCCGCTCGGGCGCGCTGGACGAGGCCACGGCGCGCGGCCCCGAGAGTTGCGCCAGCGCCTCGGCCATGCCGGGCACCGGGCGCAATTCGCGGCGAAAACGCAGCGCCAGGGCCTCGGCATAGCCGGGCAGCGCCGGGCCCAGGTCCACGCCCTGGTCCCGCGCCGCCTCGACGATGGTCGAAAAGGAACGGCCCAGGAACTCGTCATAGATGCGGGCGCGGGTGATCGGCGCGCCCAGCCCTTGCAGCAGCGCCTCGATCTCGGCCGCGGCCAGGGGCTCGGAATCGACCAGCACCCCGTCGCAGTCGAAGATCAGCCCGCGCGCCAAGCCCTCAGCCCTTGAGATAGGCGTCGAGCGTCGCGCGCGTGCCCTTGTCCCACAGCATGGCGAGCCAGCGGGCAAAGGGTTCGGCCAGGCGCGGATCGCGGCCGGTCTCGCCATAGATCTCGGCCATGTCGAGCCAGGCCGAGGGGTCGGTCCGGGCCGCCTGCGCCACCTGCACCAGCCGGTCCCAGTTCGGATCGTTCGGCTCGATCACGGCGCCACTGTCGCTGGTGCCGGCGCAATAGCGGCACCAGAGCGCCGATTCCAGCGCCAGCCCATCCACGGGCAACCCGCGCTCAAGCCGATGCGCGATGGTCGGCACGATGAACTTGGGCTGCCGGTTCGAGCCGTCCAGGCACAGCCGGCGCACCGTGTCGCCGATCTTGGGATTGGCGCAGCGCTCGGCCACCTTGGCGAAATAGGCTTGCAGGTCGGTGCCGGGCACCGGCGGCACGGCGGGGATGATCTCGTCCGCCTCGATCTTTTCCAGGAAGGCGCGGACCTGCGCGTCCTCCATCGCCTCGTGCACGAAATGGATGTCCAGAAGCCCGGCCGGATAGGCGATCACCGCATGGCCGCCGTTCAGGATGCGGATCTTCATCAGTTCCCATGGCGTCACGTCGGCGACGAACTCGACGCCGGCTTTCTCAAGCGGCGGCCGGCCGGCGGGGAAGTTGTCCTCCAGCACCCATTGGATGAAATCCTCGCAAAAGACCGGGGCCTCGTCCTGGATGCCGAAATCCTCGCGCACCATGCGGCGTTCGCGGTCGCTGGTGGCCGGGGTGATGCGGTCCACCATGGCGTTCGGAAAGGCCACGGTCGCGGCGATCCACCCCGCCAGTTCCGGGTCCGACAGCCGCGCGGTTTCCACGACCGCCTCGCAGGTGACGTTGCCGTTATGCGGGATGTTGTCGCAGCACATGACGGTGAAGGGCGCGTGCCCCGCCGCGCGGCGCGCCCTGAGCCCCGCGACGATCAGGCCGAAGACGGTCTGCGGCGCGTCGGGATTGGCCGCATCGGCGGCGATGGCGGGATGCGCCCTGTCGAAATGCCCGGTGGCGGCGTCGATGAAATAGCCGCCCTCGGTAATGGTCAGCGCCACGATGCGGATCGCCGGATCGGCCAGCGCGGCGATCACCCGCCCATGGTCGCCGGGCGCGATATAGTCCACGATCGGCCCCAGCACCCGCGCGTCCGAGCGGGAGGCCGATTGCTCGACCAGCGTATAGAGGTAATCCTGCGCGGCCAGCGTGTCGCGCATCCGCGCATCGCCCGGCATGACGCCGGCGCCGATGATGGCGAAGTCCTGCGCCAGCCCCATGTTCATCAGCCGGTCCAGATAGGCGGCCTGGTGGGCACGGAAGAAATTGCCGACGCCGAAATGCAGGATGCCGGGGCGCAGGGCGGCGCGGTCATAGCCCGGCACCGGCTGGCCGAGGCGGTCAAGGGTCTGGTTGGAAAGCCTGTCCATCCGAATTCATCCCGGTTCTGATCTGTGAGGATGGGGCCGCGGCGGCGACCCCGACGGGGCTGCCGTCAAAGCGCCAGCCCCTGCTGATCGAAGCGATAGACCCGGCCTTCCTGCGGGGTCAGCCAGATGCGGTCGCCGTGGTCCACCGGGAACTCGCCCGCCGCCCGCGCGACGATGGGGGTGCCGCCGTCCAGTTCGACATGCAGGAAGGTGTCCGAGCCCAGATGCTCGGCCACGCCCACCGTGCCGGCAAAGGCGCCGTCGGTGGTGGACATGGCAAAATGCTCGGGGCGCACGCCGATGGCATGGGCGCCCAGGCGCGCCGCGGCCTCGCCCTCGATGAAGTTCATGTTCGGGCTGCCGATGAAGCCCGCGACGAAGCGGTTGGCGGGCTTGCGGTAAAGCTCCAGCGGGCTGCCCACCTGCTCGACCCGGCCGGCGCGCAGGACGACGATCTTGTCGGCCATGGTCATCGCCTCGACCTGGTCGTGGGTGACATAGACCATGGTCGTCGCCAGCTTCTTGTGCAGCTCGGAAATCTCGACCCGCATGTTCACCCGCAGCGCCGCGTCGAGGTTCGACAAGGGCTCGTCGAAGAGGAAGGCCGAGGGCTCGCGCACGATGGCCCGGCCGATGGCGACGCGCTGGCGCTGGCCGCCCGACAGCTGGCCGGGACGGCGGTCCAGGTAATCGGTCAGGTTCAGGATACCGGCCGCGTGCTGGACGCGCCGCTCCTGCTCGGCCGCCGCCATGCCGGCCATCTTCAGCGGAAAGGCGATGTTCTTCCTGACCGACATATGCGGGTAAAGCGCATAGGACTGGAACACCATCGCCAGCTTGCGCTGCGAGGGCGGCGCATGGGTCACGTCCCGCCCGTCGATCATGATCTGGCCCGAGGTCACGTCCTCGAGCCCGGCGATCAGCCGCAGCAGCGTGGACTTGCCGCAGCCCGAGGGGCCGACGAAGACGACGAACTCGCCGTCGTTGATTTCCAGATCGACGCCCGGAATGACCTCGACATCGCCAAAGCTCTTGCGGACCTGTTGAAGCGTGATGCTACCCATGGTTTCCTCCTTATTTCACCGCGCCGAAGGTCAGGCCGCGCACGAGTTGCTTCTGGCTGAACCAGCCGAGGATCAGGATCGGGGCGATGGCCATGGTCGAGGCCGCCGAAAGTTTCGCGTAAAAGAGCCCCTCGGGGCTGGAATAGCTGGCGATGAAGGTCGTCAGCGGCGCCGCCCTGGAGGTGGTCAGGTTCAGCGTCCAGAACGCCTCGTTCCAGGCCAGGATGACGTTCAGCAGCAGGGTCGAGGCGATGCCGGGGACCGCCATCGGCGTCAGCACATGCAGGATCTCCTTCATCAGGCTGGCGCCGTCCATCCGCGCCGCCTCGAGGATCTCGGACGGGATCTCGCGGAAATAGGTATAGAGCATCCAGGTGATGATCGGCAGGTTGATGAGCATCAGCACGACGGTGATGCCCAGCCGCGTATCCAGAAGGCCCCAGGACCGGAACAGCAGATACATCGGGATCAGCACGCCCGCGGCCGGCATCATCTTGGTCGACAGCATCCACATCAGCAGATCCTTGGTCCGCTTGGCCGGCTGGAAGGCCATCGACCAGGCGGCCGGAATGGCGATCAGCAGGCCCAAGAGCGTCGAGCCGACCGAGATGATGACCGAGTTCATGAAATGCCGGAAATAGGGCGAGCGGGACTGCACCTCGGCATAGTTTTCGGTCGTCCAGTCGAAGAACAGGAACTTGGGCGGGCTGGCGATGGCATCGGCCTCGGACTTGAAGCTGGTCAGGATCGTCCACAGGATCGGGAAGAAGATCAGCAGCGCCACGCCCCAGGCCAGGATGGTGAAGGTCCAGCGGCGGCTATTCGTGACTTTGCGGGCCATGGTTCTTACTCCAGCGTCTTGCCGATCATCCGCATCAGGAAGATCGCGACGATATTGGCAAGGATGACGGCAATGATGCCCCCGGCGGATGCGCCGCCCACGTCGAATTGCAGCAGCGCCTGGCTATAGACCAGATAGGTCAGGTTGGTGGACTGGTAGCCGGGGCCGCCGTTGGTCGTGACCAGGATCTCGGCAAAGACCGAAAGCAGGAAGATGGTCTCGATCAGGATCACCACGGTGATGGCGCGCGACAGGTGCGGCAGGATCAGGTGGGTGAACTTGGCCCAGGTGCCGGCGCCGTCCATCTCGGCCGCCTCCATCTGCTCGCTGTCCAAGGATTGCAGCGCGGTCAGCAGGATCAGCGTGGCAAAGGGCAGCCATTGCCAGGCGACGATCAGGATGATCGACAGCAGCGGATACTGTGCCAGAAAGTCGATGGGCTGCGCCCCCACCGCCTTGGCGAGCCAGGCGAAAAGCCCGTTGACCGGGTTCATGAACATGTTCTTCCACACCAGCGCCGAGACGGTCGGCATGATGAAGAAGGGCGCGATCACCAGGATGCGCACCACGCCCTGCCCGAACATCGGCTGGTCCAGCAGCAAGGCCAGCAGGATGCCGCCGCCGACGGTGATGACCAGCACGCCCCCGACCAGCAGCAGCGTGTTCTGCATCGCCGTCCAGAAAGCGGGATCGGACAGGAAATACTTGTAGTTGGTCCAGCCGATGAACTGTTCCATGCCGGGCGAGAGCAGGTTGTAGCTCTGGAAGCTGAACCACAGCGTCATGGCCAGCGGCACGATCATCCAGCCCAGCAGCAGCAGGACCGAGGGCGCGACCATCAGGCGCGCGAGTGTTTTCTGATGTCGGGTAGCCATCGGCGCGCCTCCCACGCGAGCGATGAGGGTTCGGATTGCGGCAGGGGCCGGGCTTGCCGCCCCCTGCGCCGTTTCGCGGCCGTCAGGCCGGGCCGGGCGTCACTTGGGATAGCCGGCCTTGGCCATCTCGCGCTCGGCGATCTGCTGGGCCATCTGCAACGCCTGGTCGACGCTGGCCTGCCCGGCCAGGGCGGCCGAGAATTGCTGGCCGACCGCGGTGCCAAGCGCCTGGAACTCGGGGATGCCCACCCATTGCGTGCCGATATAGGGCACCTCGACGGTGGTCGGGTTCTTCAGGTCGGCCGACATGATGCTGTCCAGCGTCGGCTTGGCAAAGGGCGCGGCCTCAAGATAGGCGGGGTTCTCGTAAAGCGAAGTCCGGGTGCCGGGCGGGACGTTCGCCCAGCCCTCTTCCGCCGCGACCTGCTCGGTGTAAGCCTTGGAGGTTGCCCAGGCGACGAATTTCTTCGCGGCATCCGGCGCGTCGGTCGAGGACGGAACCGCCAGCGTCCAGGCCCAGAGCCACATCTGCGGCTTCTCGCCCTCGGGGGCCAGCGCATAGCCCACCTTGTCGGCAACGGTCGAGTCCTTGGGGTTCGACACGAAGCTGGCGGCCACGGTGGCGTCGATCCACATGCCGCATTTGCCGGTCTGGAACAGCGCCAGGTTCTCGTTGAAGCCGTTCGACGAGGCGCCGGGCGGGCCGGCCTCGTTCATGACGGCGACGTAATCGGTCAGCGCCTTCTTCCAGGCCTCGCCCGAGAATTGCGGCTTCCATTCCATGTCGAACCAGGGCGCGCCGTAGCTGGCGCCCATCGAGGTCAGGAAGGCCATGTTCTCGCCCCAGCCGGCCTTGCCGCGCAGGCAGATGCCATAGACCTCGGCCGATTTGTCGGTCATCTTGCGCGCCGCGTCGAAGACGAAGTCCCAGGTCGGGCGCTCGGGCATTTCCAGCCCGGCCTTTTCCATCAGGTCGGTGCGATACATGATCATCGCGGATTCGCCATAGAAGGGCGCGGCGTAAAGCTTGCCGTCCAGCGACAACCCCTCGGCGATGGGGGGCAGGATGTCGGCGGCGTCGTAATCCTCGCCCATGTCCTCGAGCGCGAGCAGCCAGCCCTGCTTGGCCCAGATCGGCACCTCGTAATTGCCGACGGTCACGATGTCGTATTGCCCGCCCTTGGTGGCGATGTCGGTGGTGACGCGCTGGCGCAGCACGTTCTCTTCCAGCGTCACCCATTCCAGCTGGATGTCCGGGTTCGCATCGGTGAACGGCTTGGTCATCTTCTGCATGCGGATCATGTCGCCATTGTTCACGGTGGCGATGGTCAGCGTCTCGGCCACTGCAGGCACCGCCAGCGCCGTCATGGCGCAGGCCCCCATCAGGCCGCGCAGCATCATGCTCATTCGATTGTCCTCCCCTGCGGATCAGCATTTGCTAATGCGATGGGCAAATGCTCACATACTCGCAGCCGGGCTGTCAAGCGAAATCGGCGCGGCCCGATACTCCGGGACCGCGCCGACCGATAGTTTCTTGCAGGGATGGGTGGGGTTCAGCCGCGGCCGCGATAGGGCGGCACGCCTTGGTCGGGGATCCAGACCGCCTCGGGCATGGGGCCGGTCTGCCAGAACACGTCGATGGGCATGCCGCCGCGCGGATACCAGTAGCCGCCGATGCGCAGCCAGCGCGGCTTGAGGAACCCGGCCAGCCGCCGGCCGATCGAGACGGTGCAATCCTCGTGGAAAGCGCCGTGATTACGGAAGCTTCCAAGGTAAAGCTTCAGCGATTTCGATTCGACCAGCCAGTCGCCCGGCACATAGTCGATAACCAGATGCGCGAAATCCGGCTGCCCCGTCATCGGGCAGAGCGAGGTGAACTCGGGCGCGGTGAAGCGCACGTTATAGGCCACGTCGGCCTGCGGGTTCTGCACCCGCTCCAGCTCGGCCTGGTCGGGGCTTTCGGGCAGCCGGGTGGCGCCGCCCAATTGCTTGAGGCCGCTGTAGATCGTCTCGGTCATGGTTTCCCTCCGGGATGTCAGACGCCGCGCCGGTTGCCCCAGATCAGGACATGCAGCTGCGGCAGGATGCGCGGTTTCAGCCAGCCGCGGCCGACCGTGTTCTCGACCAGCCACAGCAGCCGGTCGGCCAGGGCCTGCGGATCGACCGGCAGGGCGGGGTCGGTCTCGGGGTTGCCGGGTTGCAGGTAAAGCGGCAGGTCGGGATGGCGGGCGGCGGCCTCGTGCGCCCAGTCCAGGTCGGCCTGGTCGAAGATCACGATCTTCAGCACCCGCTGCCCCGCGCCCTCGCCCGCCTGCACACAGCGGTCCAAGGCGTCCCAATCGACCACCTGCCCGCTTGACGGCGGTTTCGGCGACAGCACCAGCATGGCGAGATCCGCGAACCAGGGCTGCGCGACCGAGCCCTGCGTTTCGCAGGCAAAGCGATAGCCGGCCGCCCGCCCCAGCGCGATCAGCGGGGCGAAGTCCTGGATAGCCGGATTGCCGCCGGACAGCGAGACGGTCAGCGGCTGGTCGCCGGACAGGCGCCGCACCTCGGCCCAGACCGCCTCGGCGCTCATCGGCCGCCATTCGTGGCGGTGGCGGCTCTCCACCGCGTGCGGGCTGTCGCACCAGACGCAACGATAATCGCAGCCCCCCGCCCGGACGAAGACCGTGGGCTCGCCGATCAGCGCGCCCTCGCCCTGGATGGTCGGGCCGAAGATTTCCGCGATGCGCAGCGTCATGGCCGATACTCGGCCCAGGTCTTGGGCGTTTCCGAGACCCGGACCGCCACCGTCTCGGGCCAGCGCGCCTTGCACCAGTCATGGAAATGCCGCGCCATGTTCTCGGCGGTCGAGGGGCCGTCCAGCACCTCGTTCAGGTGGCGATGGTCGAAATGCGTGTCGATGTAATGCTTCAGCGGCACAAGCTCGTGATAGTCGCGCACGAAACCGTCGGCGTTCAGTTCCGCGGCGGCCAGCTCGACCACCACGACATAATTGTGCCCGTGCAGCCGGGCGCATTGGTGGTCCGGCGGCAGATGCGCAAGCTGGTGCGAGGCCGAGAAATGGAACTCCTTCGCGATGCGGAACATCAGGCCCGCCCCCGTTCCGCAATGGCCTGCCGCCAGAAATCCGCATCCTCATAGGCGGTCGGGTCGGGGATGCCGGCCAGGTGGAAGGCCTCGCGCCGCTCGACGCAGGTGCCGCAGCGCCCGCAATGGACCGCCCCGCCCTTGTAGCAGGACCAGGTTTCGGCAAAGGGCGTGCCGTGGCGCGCGCCCTCGGCCACGATGTCGGCCTTGGTCCGATGCACGAAGGGGGTCAGCAGCCGCAACTGCGCATAGCCGTCGAGCGCGGCGTCCTGCATGTGCTGGAACGCCTCGGTGAAGGCGGGGCGGCAGTCGGGATAGATGAAATGATCGCCGCCATGCACGGCGGTCGCCACCGCCTCGTCGCCCATCGCCGCCGCCATGCCGAAGGCGATGGTCAGCATGATGGCGTTGCGGTTCGGGACCACGGTGATGCGCATGGTTTCCTCGGCATAATGCCCGTCCGGCACCTCGGCCCCGCCAGTCAGGGCCGAGCCGGTCAGCACCGCCCCCACCCCGCGCATGTCGATGACGTGATGCGGCACGCCCAGCCGCCGGGCGGCGGCGGCGGCAAAATCCAGCTCCTTGCGGTGGCGCTGGCCGTAGTCGAAGGAGATCAGGCGCGTCAGGCTCCCTTGCGCCGCGACCATATGCGCCAGCGACACGGAATCGAGTCCGCCCGAGCAGACAACTGTCGTCTTCATGATGTGACCCTTGTTTTGATGACCGGGTAGGCTGCGACCGGTATGGGCGCCCGACATAGCGGGCTTTGGCGGGCGGCGCAACCGCCCGCCGGGGTCAGTCGGACAGATCCAGCGCCGGGGTCTCGCCGCTGTCCTCCAGGTGCCAGACCGCCTGCCAGCGCCCGTCCTGGCGGGCCAGGGTCAGGTAGTTCCGTTCCGCCACATAGCGGTGGCGCTGGCCGGGGAGCGGGTGGATGCGGATCGGATGGCGGGGCAAGGGCGCCTCGCCCAGCCCCGCGAACAGCCCCAGCGCGCGGGCATAGGCCTGCGGCGGCGCGCGATGCGAGATGCCCGAGGCGACCAGCTGATGCACCCGCTGCGCCTCCGGCCCCATGACGGCGCGGGTCGCCAGATGGATCTCGCCCGACAGCGCGGTGACATGGGCACGGGTGCGCCATTTCAGCACCTCGCCCAGCATCCGCCGCCATTCGGCGCGATGCGCGCGGCTTTGCCACTGGTCGCGCAGGTCGTCCTCGTAATGCTGCATGCGCGGCATGGCCATCATCACCCGCTCCAGCAGCGACAGGCGGGGACCCAGCAGCGGCACGCTGGAGACCAGGAACACCTGCTCGCCCTGCGGCGCCAGCGCCTCGACCGCCTGCCAGCCGGCGGGCCCCATGATGCGATGGCGGTGGCGTTCCGAGCGCAGGTCGGGCGCGGCGATGGTCAGGCCGGGCAGCTCGCGCTTCCAGCTGAGGCTCGCGCCCGAGGCATCCAGGAACAGCTCGGGAATGTCGCTTTCGACCGCGCCGTGCTGGAACAGCAGATAGGTTTCGCGCGCGACGGCGAACAGGGTCTGGCCCACGGCCGAGCGGCTGCGCTTCTCGGGCAGCGAGCCCCAGCCGTCGCAGATGTCATGGTCGTCCCAGACCGACAACGCCGGCACCTGCGCCGCCATCGCGGCATAGCCCGGCGCCTGCAGCACATGCAGATAGCGGGCGACGAAGCGGCGGCGCAGATGCGCGGCCAGATCGGCAAGCTGGGCGGGATCCTCCACCTGCGGCACCTTGTCGGGCCAGTCCTGGCTCAGCGGATGGCCCTGCGTCGCCTCGTCGGCATAGATCTGGTCCCCGCCCTGCAACAGCAACGCAAAGGGCGCCTGGGCATGGTCGTGCGCCAGCCGCGTCCACATCAGGTTGCGCTCGGCGCCGTCGCGGTCCAGATCGCCGTTCTCCTCGCCGTTGCAAGAGACGAAGGCCAGGCGCAGGTCGCCCGACAGATCGGTCGCGACCGCGTGAAAACGGCCCTCGAACTCATAGCCGCGATCCGCCGGGGTCAGGGTGAAATCGTGGCGCCAGGCGGCGATGCCGGCGATCTCGGCGATGCGGCGCGGCGGTATTTCGCTGCCGGACAGGCGGATCGGCGGCGGCGCGGGCTCGTCCTTCGGCCGGATGACGATGGCCGCCAGCCGGATGCCCTGCCCCGCCATGCCGCGGAAATGCAGGATCGGCCCCGCCCGGCCGGGTTGCTGCGCCTCGTCCATCATTCAACCTGTCCCTTTCGCATTGCAGCGAGGGATATAGGTGCGGCGCGGCCAAGCGCAAACCGGACCGGCGGCGAACCGCGGCCCCGGTGCCGGCGTTGGTCCCGAAAGGCAGCGCAGGAGCCGGCGATGACCGAGCGGATCGAAGGCGTGACCATCTCGCATCCCGAGCGGGTGATCTTTGACGATGCCGGGCCGGGCAAGGCCGGGCTGACCAAGGCGGGGCTGGCGCGCTATTACCAGCGGATCGCGCCGCTGATGCTGGAAGAGGCCGCGGACCGCCCGCTGTCGCTTCTGCGCCTGCCCGACGGGATGGCGGGCGAGCGGTTCTTCCAGAAGCACCCCGGCAAGGGCTTTCCCAAGGCGATCCGGCAGATGCAGATCACCGAAAGCGACGGCGAGGATGCGGCCTATGCCTATGTCGCCGACGCGGCCGGGCTGGTCGCCGCGGTGCAGATGGGCACGGTCGAGTTCCACATCTGGCCCGCCCGCCGCGACCGGCTGGAGCGGCCCGACCGGCTGGTCTTCGACCTCGACCCCGACGAGGGGCTGGGCTTCGACGCCGTGCGCAGCGCCGCCCTGTCGCTGCGCGGCCGGCTGCTGGACCTGGGCCTTGACCCTTGGGCGATGCTGACCGGCGGCAAGGGGGTGCATCTGGTGGTGCCCCTGCGCCGCAGCATCGGCTGGGGCGATCTCAAGCGCTTCGCCCGCGGCTTCGCCGCGCTTTGCGCGCAGGACGAACCCGACCGCTATACGGTGGAACTGGCCAAGGCCAGCCGCAAGGGCCGGATCTTCATCGACTGGCTGCGCAACGAGTGCGGCTCGACGGCGGTGGCGCCGTTTTCGGTGCGGGCGCGGCCGGGCGCCCCGGTGGCGGCGCCGGTCGGCTGGGACGAGCTGGCCGGGATCACCACCGCCCGCGCCTTCGACACCCAGGCGGCGCAGGAACGCGGCTGGGCCGGCGTGACGCGCAAGCCGCAAGGCCTGACCCGGCCGATCTTCGCCGCGCTGGACAAGGCGCTGGCCGGGGCCGGCTGAGCCCGGTTCAGCCCGGTTCAGCCCTCGATGCGCCGGCCGTCTTGCGCATCGAAGAAATGCAGGTGCCCCGGATCGGGCGCCACCTCGACCCGGTCGCCGCGCGCCAGCCCGCTGGTGCCGGGCAGGCGCAGCACCAGGGGCACGTCCGAGCCCTCGATCATGCCATAGCCGAAGGCATCGGCGCCCAGCCTTTCGACCGAGCGCAGCACGACCGGGATCGCCGCCTCGCCCGGCGCGGCGGGCCGCAGATGCTCGGGGCGCAGGCCAAGCCGCAGATCGCCGCCGCGCGGCAGGCCCGGCAGCGGCAGCACCGCCCCGCCGGGCAGCGTGGCCCGCCCCTCGGCCGCCGAGACGGTGAAGATGTTCATCGCCGGCGAGCCGATGAAGCCGGCCACGAATTCGCTGGCCGGTCGCTGATAGACCTCGAGCGGCGTCGCGATCTGTTCGGCCACGCCCTTGTTCATCACGATCAGCCGGTCGGCCAGCGTCATCGCCTCGACCTGGTCATGGGTGACGTAAAGCGTGGTCTGGCCGGTGCGCAGGTGCATCTCCTTGATCTGCAGGCGCATCTGCACCCGCAGCTTGGCGTCGAGATTCGACAGCGGCTCGTCCAGAAGCAGCGCGGCGGGCTCGCGCACCAGCGCCCGGCCCATGGCGACGCGCTGGCGCTGGCCACCCGACAGCGCGCGCGGCTTGCGGTCCAGATAGGGCTCCAGCTCCAGCATGGTCGCGGCCTTGGCGACGCGGGCCTCGATCTCGGCTTTCGGGAGCTTCGCGATCTTGAGCCCGTAGGCCATGTTCTCGCGCACCGACATATGCGGATAAAGCGCATAGTTCTGGAACACCATGGCGATGTCGCGCTGGCGCGGCTCAAGGTCGTTGACCACCTTGCCGCCGATCTCGACCGTGCCGGCGCTGATCGCCTCGAGCCCCGCCACCATGCGCAGGAGCGTGGACTTGCCGCAGCCGGACGGCCCGACGATCACCACGAATTCGCCGTCGGCGATCTCCATGGTGATGCCGTGGATGACCTGGTTTCCCGCATAGCTCTTGCGGACGTCGTTGAGCAGGATGCGGGCCATCTATTTCTCCGTCTCGACCAGGCCCTTGACGAACCAGCGCTGCATCAGCACCACCACCAGGATCGGCGGCAGGATGGCCAGCACGCTTGTGACCATCACGAGGTTCCAGGGCGTATCGGCATCGGCAAAGGAGATCATCTTCTTCAGCGCGATGACGATGGTGTTCATTTCGTTGGAATTGGTGACCAGCAGCGGCCACAGGTATTGCGTCCAGCCATAGATGAACTGGATCACGAAGATCGCCGCCACATTGGTCAGCGACAGCGGCCACAGGATGTCCTTGAAGAACCGCCAGGGCCCGGCGCCGTCGACCCGCGCCGCCTCCAGCAGCTCGTCCGGGATGGTCATGAAGAACTGCCGGAACAGAAGCGTCGCGGTGGCCGAGGCGATCAGCGGCAGGATCAGCCCCGGATAGGTGTCGATCAGGCCCAGGTCGACCATGACCTTGTAGGTCGGCTGGATGCGCACCTCGACCGGCAGCATCAGGGTGATGAAGATCAGCCAGAAGCAGGCCATGCGCAGCGGAAAGCGGAAAAAGACGATGGCATAGGCCGAGGCCATCGAGATCGCGATCTTTCCCAGCGCGATGCCCATGGCGACGATGGTGGTATTGGCCAGAAGCCGCCACAGGCTGACCCCGCCGATGCGGCTGATCCCGCCCGAGAAGGCGTCGGAATAGTTCCGCGCCGCCTCGGGTCCGGGCAGCAGGGGCAGCGGCGGGCGCAGGATGGTCTGCACCGAATGGGTCGAGGCGACGAAGACGTAATAGACCGGGAAGGCCACCACGATCACGCCCAGCACCATCCACAGATGCGCCAGCAGCCGCCCGGCGCCGCGCGCGGCCAGGGGGGAGGGTTCAGCCATAATGCACCCTCCTTTCGATGAAGCGGAACTGGAAGGCGGTCAGCGCGATCACGATGATCATCAGGATCACCGATTGCGCGGCGCTGTCGCCCATGATCAGGTTCACGAAGCCGTCGTTATAGACCTTGTAGACCAGCGTCTCGGTCGCCTTGCCGGGGCCGCCGCCGGTCACGGCATGGATGATGCCGAAGGTGTCGAACAGCGCATAGACCGTGTTCACCACCAGCAGGAAGAAGGTCGTCGGCGCCAGCAGCGGGAAGGTGATGGTCCAGAAGGCATGGCGGCGCGAGGCGCCGTCGATGGCCGCCGCCTCCAGCAGCGAGCGGGGGATCGCCTGCAGGCCGGCGACGAAGAACAGGAAGTTGTAGCTGATCTGCTTCCATGTCGCGGCCGCGACCACCAGCGCCATCGCCTGCTCGCCGTCCAGCAGCGGGTTCCAGTAGATGCCCATCTGCCGCAGCGGCCAGGCCAGCGTGCCGAAGCTGGGGTTGAACATGAACAGCCACAGCATGCCGGCGATGGCGGGCGCCACCGCATAGGGCCAGATCATCAGCGTGCGATAGAACCCCTTGCCGCGGATGATCTTTTCCGCCTGCACCGCCAGGAACAGCGCGATCGCCATGGCGCAAAAGGCGACCAGCACCGAAAACACCACCGTCACCCGGACCGAGTTCAGGTAGTTCGGATCGCCCAGCACCTTGCGGAAATTCGCCAGCCCGACGAAGGTCGTCTTCAGGCCAAAGGCATCCTCGCGCAGCACCGACTGGCGAAAGGCCTGCGCCGCCGGCCAGTAGAAGAAGATCAGCGTGATCGCCAGCTGCGGCGCCAGCAACAGCCAGGGCAGCAGCTTGTGCGGAAAGACCGTGCGTCTCATCCGTCCCCCTTGTCGCATCGGGCGGGCGCCGGAACGCCCGCCCCTTGGCCTCAGCCGCCGGCGGCCTCGCGGATGGCGGCATTGCCGCGCTCGGCGGCGTTCTTCAGCGCCGTGGCCGCATCCTGCTGGCCGGCCAGCATCTTTTCATACTCCTCGTTCTGGATGTCGCGCAGCTGCGGCAGGTTCGGCGCGCGCACGCCCTTGGAGTTCTCGGTCGGCTGCTTGCCCATCATCTGCAGGATCGGCGTCTCGCGGCCGGGGTTCTGCTGGTAGAAATCCGAGCCCTTGGTCGCCTCGTAGGCCGCCATCGTCACCGGCAGATAGCCCGATTGCTCGTGCAGGTATTGCTGCACCTCGGTCTGGGACAGATAGTTGAAGAAGGCGGCGACGCCCTTGTAGGTCTCGTCCGACTTGCCGCCCATCACCCAGAGCGAGGCGCCGCCCGGCGTGGTGTTCTGCGGCGCGCCCTCGGCGGTCTCGTCATAGGGCAGCTGGCCGATGCCGTAGTTCATGCCCGACTTGACGATGTCGCCAAGCCCGCCCGAGCTTTCGGTCAGGATGCCGCATTCGCCCGAGGTGAAGTTCTGCTTGGCCTCGCTGGTGCGGCCGCCATAGACGAAGACGCCCTCTTTCGCCAGGTCCGCCAGCTCCTGGAAATGCTTGACGAACAGGGGCCCGTCGATCTTCAGCTCGGGCGTGCCGGCCAGGCCGTTCTCGTTCGTGCCCCAGCTGACATCGTTCCAGGCGGCGAAGTTCTCGGTATGGATCCAGGTCAGCCAGGTCGAGGTATAGCCGCAGGTCGCCGCCCCCGATTCCTTGATCTTGCGCGCGGCGGCCCAGACCTCGGCCCAGGTCTTGGGCGGGTTCTCGACGTCCAGCCCCGCCTTTTCGAAGATGTCCTTGTTGTAATACAGGATCGGCGAGGAGGAGTTGTAGGGGAAGGACAGCATGTCCCCCTCGGGCGTCGAGTAATAGCCGACGATGCCGGGCAGATACTGGCTCTTGTCGAATTCGTAGCCGCCTTCCTGCAGCACCTCGGCCACCGGCTTGATGGCGCCCTGCGCGCCCATCATGACGCCGGTGCCGACGTCGAAGACCTGGATGATGTCGGGGGCCTGGCCCGCGCGGAAGGCGGCGATGCCGGCGTTCAGGGTTTCGGGATAGGTGCCCTTGAAGACGGGCTTGAGTTCGTAATCGGCCTGGCTTGCGTTGAAATCGCCGGCGATCTTGGTCACCACCTCGGCATTGGCGCCGGTCATGGCGTGCCACCACGAGATTTCGGTCTTGGCCTCGGCCGCGACGGGCAGCGCCATCAGCCCTGCAAGCCAGAATGGGGTTTTCTGCATGGTATCCTCCGAGTCGTGCCTTGCGGCGTCATCGTTCCCGGACGGCAGCAGCTGGGCCAGGGCCCGCCATGCGCCATCCGCCTCCCTGTGCGGATTTGTCACCTGCCGGGGGCCGGGGTGTCAATTCGCAACTGGTCGGTTTGGTATGGCAGGCGGCAGGCAAGCACCGCGCCGGAAACTCCGGCTCTGTGGCATGGGTTTGTGAAAATCCAATGACAGCAATGGGTAAAATCCATCTCTTGAGGTGATTTCCGACCGCCCGCCCCTTGTCGGCAGCAAGAGGACGGCGCCGGTTCCGTCGCGTAAACCGCCGGGGGTTGGCAGGGTCGCATGGACGGCCGCAGCCGGTGCGGGGCATGAAATCGGCCGGCCACCAGGGCCGGCCGTTCCGGTGACTGCCCGAAAGCCCCGTCAGAAGCTGCGCGAGACCGACAGCTTGAAGTTCCGCCCCGGCGCCGGGCCGCTGAGCCAGGAGGCGGGCGTATAGTCGCGGTCGGTAAGGTTGTCGACGCCGAGGTGGACCTCGATCCCCGCCGCCGCCCCGGCTTGCGGCGCCCAGGTGGCAAAGACGTCATGCACGCCGTAGCCGGCGCGATGTTCGCCATCCGCCTTGTCGCGGCCCTTGGCCAGGGTGCTGCGCAGGCCCAGCCGCCAGGCGTCGCTGGCCTGCCAGATCGCCTGCAAGGTCACGCGGTCGTTGGGCAGCGTGTCCAGCACCGTGCCGTCCTGGTCCTTGCCATCGACGACCGAGACCGCGGCGCCCAGTTCGAAGGCGTCGATGCTGTAGGTCGCCTCCAGCTCGCCGCCGCGCAGATAGGCGCGGTCGATATTGACATAGGCGGGCGTGGGCGCCGCCGCCCCGGTGCGCACGATCATGTCGTCGATATGGTTGCGGAACAGCGTCAGCTTCATCACTGCCTCGTCGCCCTCGGCAAAGATGCCCGAGCCGCGATAGGAGACGCCGGCCTCCAGGTTCTTGCCCTTTTCGTCCTTCAGGTCGGGCGAGGGCGCGCCGCCCATATAGGTATCGAACAGCTCGTCCGCCGTGGGCATCCGGTTCACGAAGGCGGCCGAGCCGAAGACCGACCAGTTGTCGTCCAGCCGCCAGATCGCGGCCAGCTGCGGCTCGAAGGAATCCGAACTGTAGCGGTCGTCGGTGGCCGTCACCGATGCCTTGGGCTCGATGCGCTGGCGGTCATAGCGCAGGCCGGTGTTCACGGTCAGGTCGCCCCACGTCACCTCGGACAGCGCAAAGGCGGACCAGAACCGGGTGATCCCCTCGGGATGCGAGGACGAGGGCACGCGCGAGGAACGGTCCTGCCGGGACAGTTCCATCCCCGCGGTCAGGTGGTGGTCATAGCCGGCGCCAGACAGGTCGGCGGCGTTCTGTAGCCGGAACTTCCACAGCCGGTAGTCGCGCCGGCCCAGCAAGGACGCCATGATCGGCTCGGCGGGGTCGTCGCCCTGCTGCACCTCCTTCATGGTGTTGGTATAGGACAGCGTCGCCGTCAGATCGACATAGCGGTTGTCCTGCGGGTTCCAGCCCCAGGTCAGCCTGGCCGTCTGGTCGCGCGTGGTGATGTCGCCCACGCCCCAGGAAAAGCCGGGATAGAACAGATCCCTTTGCGCCCCGTTCAGCTGGTCGAAATCCTGGTCCTCGCCCTTGGCCTCCAGGTGCTGATAGGACAGGGCGACATAATGGTCGCCGAAGCTCTTTCTTGCCTTCAGCAGCAGGTTCGGCGTCTTGGAGTTCGAGCGGATCGTGGTGTTGCCGTCCGCATCCTTGGTATCGCCCAGCTTGCGCCAGGCCAGCGCCGCCAGCGCCTCGAAGTCATGGCTCGGCCGCCAGCCAAGCGCGATGCTGCCCAGCACCGTGTCGGGATTGCTGGCATAGCCCAGCTTGGTCCGGCCGCCGAAGGTCTGGCCCTCGGCGATCAGGTCGCCCGGCTCGATGGTCTCCATGGCGATCACGCCGCCAAGCGCGCCGGCGCCGTAAAGCGTGGACGAGCCGGGACCGCGCAGCACCTCGACCTGGCGCAGGAAGTCCGGTTCCACGAACAGCGCGCCCTGGCGATAGGATTCGTAGAACTTCTTTTCGCCGTCGAGCAGCTGCACGATGCCCGCCTCGGACGCCGCCTGCTCGCTGGCGCCGAAGCCGCGGATGTTGAACCCCTGCCCGAAGAAGCTGCCCGAGCCGACGCCGGCGACGCCGGGCACGGTCGCCAGCACCTCGCCGATATGGCCGGGGTCGATGTCCTGAAGCTGCTGGCCGTCGACCACGGAAACCGATTGCGGCACCTCGGAAGCCACCTTGGGCTTGCCGGCGCGCAGCACGATCTGGTCCAGCACATAGGCGGTCTGCGCGGACTGGGCCTCGGCGCGTTCCTGCGCCAGCAGCGGAGCGGAAAAGAGAAGGGTGCAGGCACTTCCGGCCAGAAGCGCGCCGCGAATCGGATGGCGTGGCATGTGATCCCCGTCGTCATGTCGTGAAGTTTACGGCTGGCCACGGGGCTGGCATCTTGCGCCGGTTAAAATATTCTTAGTAAAACTGTCAATGATTCCTTGCATCTTCCCGGTCCGAACCGGGCATGCAACAGCAGCGAAAGGCACCGCGATGACCGACCATTCCCCCGCAGAGCTGCGCCGCATCCTGGCCGAGGACGGCGGCCGTCCCTTTGACCTGGCCGAGCGGCTGGGCGTCCCCGAGGCGGCGCTGGTCGCGGCGCGGGTCGGCCATGGCGCGACCCGCATCGACGCCCTGCCCGGCCGGCTGATCCCGCAGGTGCAGGCCCTGGGCGAGGTCATGGCGCTGACCCGCAACCGCTCTTGCGTGATCGAGAAGGTCGGCACCTACAACGATTTCCACGACGGCGAGCATGCCGCCATGACCGTGGACCCCGAGATCGACCTGCGCATCTTTCCCCGCCATTGGGTCCATGCCTTCGCCGTCGAGCAGCAGGCCGAGAGCGGCACCCGCCGCTCGGTCCAGGTCTTCGACGCGGCGGGCGACGCGGTCCACAAGATCCACCTGCGCGAGGGCTCGGACCTGGCAGCCTGGGGGGCGCTGCGTCGCGACCTGGCGCTGGCGGACCAGTCCGACACCGCCCGCTTCGAGCCGCGTGCGCCGGTCGAGCCGCCCAGGGCCGGCGCCGAGCGCGCCGATGCGCTGCGCCGGGAATGGGCCGACATGACCGACACGCATCAGTTCAATATCCTGATCCGCCGGCTCAAGATGAACCGGCTGGGCGCCTATCGCATCGCCGGCGCGCCGCTGGTGCGGCCGCTGGCGGTCGAGGCGGTGCCGGCGCTGCTGGAGCGCGTCCATGCCGATGGCGCGGGGGTTATGTTCTTCGTCGGCAACATGGGCTGCATCGAGATCCATTCCGGCAAGATCCATTCGCTGAGGCCCATGGGGCCGTGGCTGAACGTCATGGACCCGCGCTTCAACCTGCACCTGCGCGGCGACCACGTCGCCGAGGTCTGGGCGGTGGACAAGCCCACCAAGCGTGGCCCGGCGATCTCGGTCGAGGCCTTCGATGCCGAGGGGGCGCTGATCTTCCAATGCTTCGGGTTGCGCCCGGAAAAGGGCGGTAATGCCGAACAATGGGCGGCGCTGGTCGCCGGCCTGCCGGCGCTGGCCGAGGCGGCGGAATGAAACGGCTGGCGCTTGCCCTGGTCCTGCTGGCCGGCCCGGCCGGCGCGGAAGGCCACCCCGAGGCCCGGCGCGTGCTGTCGCTGGGCGGCTCGGTGACGGAAATCGTCTATGCACTGGGGGAAGAGGCGCGGCTGATCGGCCGCGACACCACCTCGAACTGGCCGCCCCAGGCCAATGCCCTGCCCGATGTCGGCTATGTCCGCGCGCTGTCGCCCGAAGGGGTGCTGTCGGTCTCGCCCGACCTGATCATCGCCGAAGAGGGCGCGGGCCCGCCCGAGGCGGTCTCGGTGCTGCAATCGGCCGGCGTGGCCTTCGTCAGCGTGGACGAGCGCTATGACGCCGAGGGCGTGCTGGACAAGGTCGATGCGGTGGCCGAGGCGCTTGGCGTGCCGGACAAGGGCCGCGCCCTGCACGACAAGCTGGCGGCCGACCTGCAAGCGGCGCTCGGCCGGGCGCAAGCGGTGGCGGGCGAGCCGAAAAAGGTGCTGTTCGTGCTGTCGCTGCAAGGCGGGCGGGTCATGGCCGCCGGCGCGGACACCGCGGCGGACGGCATCATCCGCCTGGCCGGGGCGCAGAACGCCTTGCAGGGCGTCGAGGGCTACAAGCCCGTCACCGACGAGGCGGTGATCGGGGCCGCGCCCGACGTCATCCTGATGATGCGCCGCGGCGACGAACAGGCGGATGCGCAGGCCAATGGCGGCAGCAGCCACACCGCGGCGAAAGAGGCGGTGCTGGCCATGCCGGCGCTGGCCCAGACCCCGGCGGGCCGCGCGGGCGCGGTGGTGATGATGGACGGGCTGAAGCTCCTGGGGTTCGGTCCCCGCACCGGCGAGGCGGCGGTCGAGCTGCACGACCTGATATACGCGGGGTCGTGATGGTGGCCGCGACGCCCGACCTTCGCCCCGGACGGCTGGAAGGCGACCGCAGCCATCGCGCGCGGCGCCTGGGGCTGTTCCTGGCGCTGCTGCTGGCGGCGGTCGCGGTGATCTCGCTGGGCTGGGGCGCCTCGGGGACGTCGCTGGCCCGCGCGCTCTCGGACCTGCTGGCGGGGCGCGAACTCGCGGTGCAGGACCGGGTGGTGCTGCTGGACATCCGGCTGCCGCGGGTGCTGATGGGCATCTTCGTCGGCGCCTCGCTGGCGGTCTCGGGCGCGGTGATGCAGGGGCTGTTCCGCAACCCGCTGGCCGATCCGGGCATCGTCGGCGTCAGTTCCGGCGCCTCGCTGGGGGCGATCCTGGCCATCGTGCTGGGCGGCGCGCTGCCCGGCTGGGTGGCGGCGTTCTTCGGCTGGTATCTGGTCCCGGTCGCCGCCTTTGCCGGCGGCTGGCTGACCACCATGGCGCTTTACCGCATCGCCACCCGGCGCGGGCGCACCTCGGTCGCGACCATGCTGCTGGCCGGCATCGCGCTGGCCGCGATCATGGGGGCGCTGGCCGGGCTGGCGATCCTGCGCGCCAACGACCGCGAGCTGCGCGACCTGACATTCTGGGGCCTCGGCTCGCTGGCCGGGGCGAACTGGCCCAAGCTGCTGGCCGGGGCGCCGATCATGGCGCTGGCCCTGCTCTACGCCCCCTGGCTCGCGCGCGGACTCAATGCGCTGGCGCTGGGAGAGGCGGCGGCCGGCCATGTCGGCATCCGCGTGCAGAAGGTCAAGAACCGCGCCATCCTGACCGTCGCCGCGGCCACCGGCGCCGCGGTCGCGGTCTCGGGCGGGATCGGCTTCGTCGGCATCGTCGTGCCGCATCTGTTGCGGCTGGCCAGCGGGCCGGACCACCGCTGGCTGCTGGTCAACTCGGCGCTTCTGGGCGCGGTGACGCTGCTGCTGGCCGACATGGTCAGCCGCACGGTGATCGCCCCGGCCGAGCTGCCCATCGGCATCGTCACCGCCGTCATGGGCGGGCCGTTCTTCCTGTGGATCCTTCTGCGCAACCGCGGGGTGCTGGACCTGTGAGCCTGATCGCCAGCGACATCCAGGTCAGCCTTGGCCGCAAGCAGATCCTGCACGGCGTCTCGGTCGAGGCGCGGGCGGGCGAGATCACCGCCATCGTCGGGCCGAACGGCTCGGGCAAGACCACGCTGATGCGCAGCCTGACCGGGGAACTCGCCTGCCGCGGGGCCGTCATCCTGAACGGGCACGACATCGCCGCCCTGTCGCCCGAGGAACTGGCCCGGCGCCGTGCCGTGCTGCCGCAGGCCGCCGCCCTGTCATTCCCCTTTACCGTGGCCGAGGTGGTGCGCATCGGCGTCGAGGCCCGCGGCGAGCGCGCCGATGCGCTGGTGCCGGCGGCACTGGCGGCGGTCGATCTGCCGGGCTTTTCCGGCCGTCTCTACCAGGAGCTTTCGGGGGGCGAGCAGCAGCGGGTGCAGCTGGCCCGCGTCCTGGCGCAGGTCTGGCAGCCGCTGGACGCGGACGGCCCGCGCTGGCTGATGCTGGACGAGCCGGTCAGCAGCCTCGACATCGCCCATCAGCTGACGGTGATGCGGCTGGCCGCCGATTACGCCAGGGCCGGCGGCGGCGTGGTCGCGGTCATGCACGACCTGAACCTGACCGCGCTTTTCGCGCAAAAGCTGGTGCTGATGAGCGGCGGCCGCGTCCTGTGCCAGGGCCGCCCCGACGAGGTCTTGACCGACGAGGCGCTGTCCAGCGCCTATGGCTGCCGGCTGCGCGTCAATGCCGTGCCCGACAGCGGCATCTGGGTGCTGCCGCACGCGGCGGCGTGACCGGCCGGGCCGAAAGGCCCGCGACCAAAGGCCGCGCCCATTTACAAGCCCGCCCCGGCATCCGCATATTGGACATGACCCCGCTGTTGAGAGATGCCCGATGCATGCCATGCTGCTGCACAGGATCGGCGCGCCGCTGGTCTGGACCGAACTGCCCGACCGTGACCCCGGTCCGGGCGAGATCCGGGTCCGCGTCCTGGCCTGCGGGGTCTGCCGCACCGACCTGCACGTGGTCGACGGCGAATTGCCCGACCCGGTGCTGCCGATCATCCCCGGACACGAGATCGTCGGCCGGATCGAGGCGCTCGGCCCCGGCGTTGCCGGCCTTGCCCTGGGCCAGCGGGTCGGCATCCCCTGGCTGGGCCACGCCTGCGGTGCCTGCCCCTATTGCCGCGACGGGCGCGAGAACCTGTGCGACGCGCCGGGCTTTACCGGCTACACGCGGGACGGCGGCTATGCGACCGCGGCGATCGCCGACGCGCGTTTCGCCTTTCCCCTGGGCGAGGCCGGCGAGGACGTGGCGCTGGCGCCCCTGCTTTGCGCCGGGCTGATCGGCTGGCGCGCGCTGGTGATCGCGGGCAAGGCGCCGCGGCTGGGGCTTTACGGCTTTGGCGCGGCCGCCCATATCATCGCGCAGGTGGCGGCGTGGCAGGGCCGCGCGGTCCATGCCTTCACCCGCCCCGGCGACCTGCGCTCGCAGAATTTCGCGCGCCGGCTGGGCGCGGTCTGGGCCGGCGGCTCGGACCAGCCCCCGCCCGAGCCGCTGGATGCAGCGATCATCTTCGCCCCGGTGGGCGAGCTGGTGCCGGCGGCGCTGAAGGCGGTGCGCAAGGGCGGCCGCGTGGTCTGCGCCGGCATCCACATGAGCGACATCCCCGCCTTTCCCTATGCGCTGCTCTGGCACGAACGCCAGATCGCCTCGGTCGCCAACCTGACGCGGCAGGACGGGCTGGACTTCCTGTCGCTGGCGCCCCGCATCGGCATCGCCACCGAAACCACGACCTATCCGCTGCGCGAGGCCAATCGCGCGCTGGACGACCTGCGCGCCGGCCGCTTCGACGGCGCGGCCGTGCTGGTGCCCTGAGCCGCCCGCCGGGCGCGGCCGCGCCCGGCCAGCCCCTCTCTTTCCGACCGGGATCTGCTGCCATGAAGGAAACGGCGAATACCCTTGCAACCGGCCCCGTCCCGACCGATGCCGGCCCCTTTCGCGCCATCGACCGGCTGCGCGAGGCGATGGCCGCCGGCTTCGGCACCGGCGTCTCGCCGCTGGCGCTCGGCATGGCGCTGATGGACTGGTCGGCGCACCTGGCCGCCGCGCCGGGCAAGCGGCTGGAGCTGGCCGACAAGGCCGCGCGCGAGACGGCGGCGCTGCTGGCCCATGCCGCGGCGCTCGCCGCCGATCCGGCGGCCGAGCCGGTGATCCGGCCGCCCCCGCAGGACCGCCGCTTTGCCGCCGCGGCCTGGCAGAACCCGCCCTTCAGCCTCTGGGCCCAGGGCTTCCTGCTGGCGCGGCAATGGTGGCAGGAGGCGACGCGCGACGTGCCCGGCGTCGATCCGCATCGCCAGAACCTGCTGTCAGCGATGGTGCAGCAATGGCTCGACATGGCCTCGCCGGCGAACCTGCCCTTCACCAATCCCGAGGTGATCGCCCGCACCCTGCAGACCGGCGGGCTGAACCAATGGGTGGGCATGCGCAACTGGGCCGAGGACATGGCCCGGCTGGCCGCCGGCAAGCCCCCGGTCGGGGCCGAGCAGTTCCGCGTCGGCCACGAGGTCGCGGCAAGCCCCGGCAAGGTGGTCTATCGCAACCATCTGATCGAGCTGATCCAATACGCCCCCGCGACCGACACCGTGCTGGCCGAGCCGGTGCTGCTGGTCCCGGCCTGGATCATGAAATACTACATCCTCGACCTTTCGCCGGAAAACTCGCTGGTCCGGCATCTGGTCGGCGCCGGGCACACGGTCTTCTGCATCTCATGGCGCAATCCCACGGCCGAGGACCGCGACCTGACGCTGGAGGATTACCGCAGCCTGGGGGTGATGGCGGCGGTGGATGCGATCGCGGCCATCCTGCCGGGGCGGGGCATCCATGCGGCGGGCTATTGCCTGGGCGGCACGCTGCTGGCCATCGCGGCGGCGGCCATGGGCGGGGCGCGGGACGACCGGCTGGCCAGCGTCTCGTTGCTGGCGGCGCAGACGGATTTCGCCGAGCCGGGCGAGCTGGGGCTGTTCATCGACCACGACCAGCTCAACAGCCTGGAAAGCGCGATGCGGCAACGCGGCTACCTGACGGCCGAACAGATGCTGGGCGCCTTCCGCTTCCTGCGCTCGAACGACCTGATCTGGTCGCGCATGGTGCGCGCCTATCTGATGGGCGAGCGCGAGCCGATGACCGACATGCTGGCCTGGAGCAGCGATTCGACCCGGATGCCCTATCGCATGCAGGGCGAATACCTGCGCCGCTTCTACCTGGAAAACGCGCTGGCCGGCGACCGGCTGCTGACCGACGGCCGGCCCGTGGCGCTGCGCAACATCCGCGCGCCGGTCTTTGCCGTCGGCACCGAAGAGGATTACGTCGCCCCCTGGCGCTCGGTCTATCGGCTGCACTGCCTCAGCGATGCCGAGCTGACCTTCGTGCTGGGCGACCGGGACCACCTGGCGGGGATCATCCTGGATCCGGCCGGGCCCGGCCATCACCGCATCGCCACCCGCGGGCGGGACGGCACCTGCCTGCCGCCCGACGACTGGCTGCACGCCGCCGCGCTGCGCGAGGGCTGCTGGTGGCCGGCCTGGACCGACTGGCTGGCGCGGCATTCCGCGGCCGAGCGGGTGGCGCCGCCGGGCATGGGCGCGGCCGCCGCGGGCTATCCGGTGCTGGAGGACGCGCCCGGCAGCTATGTCCGCCAGCGCTAGGCCAGCAGGGCGGCCGCCTCCATCGCCATCATCCGCTCTTCGTTGGCGGGAATGATAAGGGTCGCGAAATCGCCCAGGGGCGCCATGCGGCGCAGGATCGCCTCGCGCACCGGGGCGGCGTTCTCGCCGATGCCGCCGGTGAAGACCATGGCGTCGATGCCGCCCAGCGAGACCGCCATGGCCGCCGCCGCCTGCGCGCATCTGAGCGCGAAATAGTCCAGCGCGAAACGCGACTGCGCCGAGCCATCCGCCAGCAGCGCCGCCACATCGTTCGACTTGCCCGACATGCCCAGAAGGCCCGAGCGGTTATAGATCAGATCCTCGATCTCTTCGGGCGTCATGCCGAAGCTGCGCTGCATCAACAGGATCGCGCCGGGGTCGACGGCGCCCGAGCGCGTGCCCATGGGAATGCCGTCCACCGCGGTCATGCCCATGGTGGTATCGACGCTGCGCCCCTGATGCATGGCGCAAAGGCTGGCGCCATTGCCCAGATGCGCGGCGACCACGCGGCCCCGGTGCAGGTCGGGATGGTCGCGCGCCAGCACCTGCGCCAGCCATTGATAGGACAGGCCGTGAAAGCCATAGCGGCGCACGCCCTGTTCGAACAGCGGCTCGGGCAGGGCGAAATGGGTGAAAAGGGCATCCCGCCCGGCATGGAAGGCGGTGTCGAAACAGGCAAGGTTCGGCACCTCGTCGCCCACCAGCCGGCGGGCGGCGGCGATGGCGGCCAGCCCGTGCGGCTGGTGCAGCGGCGCCAGCGGGATCAGCGCCGCCAGATCCTCCAGCACCTGCGGCGTGACCGGGGTCGAGCGGACATAGCGCGTGCCGCCATGGACGATGCGATGCGCCACCGCCTCGATCCGCCAGCCCTCGTCATGGGCGTCGATGAAATCCAGCACGGCCTGCATGGCGGCGGCATGATCGCCGCCCGCGACCGGGCCGCGGAACTCGGGCCCGCCGGCCAGCCGGGCCGCCAGCTCGGCATCCGCGCCGATCCGGCTGACCGCGCCGCGCGCCAGAAGCGCCAGCCCCTCGCGTGCGAAGACCCGGAACTTGAGGCTCGACGAGCCGGCATTCAGCGTCAGGATCGCCGGGGTCATTTCACCTGCCCCAGCCGGCGCGCCTCGGCCATCAGCACGGCCAGCGCGGTGGACAGCATCCGGGCGCGCACGGAATCGGCGCGGCTGGTCAGGACGACCGGCACCCGCGCACCCAGCACGATCCCCGCCGCATCGGCGCCGCCCATGAAAACCAGCTGCTTGGCCAGCATGTTGCCCGATTCGATATCGGGCACCAGCAGGATGTCGGCCTGCCCCGCCACGGGCGAGACGATGCCCTTTTCCCGCGCCGCCGCCGGGCTGATCGCATTGTCGAAGGCCAGCGGCCCGTCCAGATCGGCGTCCTCGATCTGGCCGCGATCGGCCATCTTGCACAGCGCCGCCGCGTCCAGCGTGGCCTGCATCTTGGGATTGACCGTCTCGACCGCGGCAAGGATCGCGGCCTTGGGCCGGGCCGGCCCCCACAGCACGCGCCAGAGCACGATGGCATTGTGCAGGATGTCGGCCTTGACCATCAGGTCGGGGGCGATGTTGACCGCCGCATCGGTGATGATGAAGGGGCGCGGATAATCCTCGGTCAGCATCAGGAAGGCGTGGCTGATCCGCCGCTCGGTGCGCAGCCCGCATTGCGGGTGGATCACCGCGCCCAGCAGCTCGTCGGAATGCAGCGAGCCCTTCATGATCGCGCCGACCTGGCCGGTCGCGGCCATCTGCGCGGCGCGGGCGGCGGCGGCGTGGCTGTGTTCGGTATCCACGATCTCATAGGTGTCGGGGGCCTGCCCCGCCTCGGTCAGCGCGGCGGCGATGCGGGCGGCGGGGCCGACCAGCACCGGCTCGATCAGCCCGGCCGCGCGCGCCTCTTCCACCGCGTCGAAGACGGTATGGCTGACCGGGTGGACCACGGCGGTGCGCAGCGGCGGCAAACCGGCGCAGCGGTCGATGATGGCTTGATAGGCGTCGGTCATCGCTATCCTCCGTGCTGGCGCGGATCCCGCGCCCCCGAGGATCCCGATATGCCGGCGGGAGGCAAGGGAAAAGCGGCGTCCCGCCGCAAGCACCGCGGGAAAGGCCGGCCCGCTGCGACGATCCGGCGCGGGGGCCGGCGTCGGCGGTCAGCCGGCGCGGTCCAGAAGCCGGGCGATCTCGGCCCGCAGTTCCGACAGCTCGAAGGGTTTGGCGATGAAGCCGTCGGCGCCAAGCGCCAGCCCCTTGCGGCGTTCCACCACCGAGCCGCGGGCGGTCATCAGCAGTACCCGCACGTCACGCAGGCCGGGGTCGGCGCGCAGCGCCTCGACGATCTGGTAGCCCGAGATGTCGGGCAGCATGATGTCCAGCAGCACCAGGTCGGGGCGGTTGGTGCGGATCTCGTCCAGCGCGGCGGTGCCGCCGGCGATCCGCCTGTAGCTGTGGCCGGCCCGCGCCAGCAGGAACTCCAGCGCGGCGGCGATATTGTCCTCGTCCTCGACGATCAGGATATGGGCCATCACCCCCTCCGAAGGATCGGACACCGAAGCCGGGCCAGGCGGGTCGGTTCCGGGACGGCGATGGCCCGCCCCCAAGGGGGCGGGCCTGCGTTTTCAGTGCGACGAGGCTTCCGCCGCGCCGATCCCGGTTTCCGAGCGCACCTGCTGGGCCAGGAAGCCGGCCCGGTCGATGCGCGCCCGCGTGCCGTTGTCCATCTTGGACACCAGCCAGATGCCCAGGAAGGCCAGGGTCATCGAGAACAGCGCCGGCGAGGTATAGGGGAAGGGCGCCGAGCCGGCGGGGTTGCCCAGCGTGGCTTCCCAGACCGAGGGCGACAGCACCGTCAGCACCACCGAGGAGATCAGCCCCAGGAAGCCGCCGACCACGGCGCCCTTGGTCGTGCAATCCTTCCACAGCACCGACATGAACAGCACCGGGAAGTTGGCCGAGGCAGCCACCGCGAAGGCCAGCGACACCATGAAGGCGATGTTCTGGTTCTTGAAGGCGATGCCCAGCACCACGGCCACCAGGCCCAGGGCCACCGTGGTGATGCGCGACACGCGCAGCTCGCTGCCCGGCGCGGGGTTGCCGTTCTTGATCACGGTCGCATAGAGGTCGTGGCTGACCGCCGAGGCGCCCGAGAGCGTCAGGCCGGCGACCACCGCCAGGATGGTGGCAAAGGCCACGGCCGAGATGAAGCCCAGGAAGACGTTGCCGCCCACCGCCTTGGCCAGATGCACCGCAGCCATGTTGCTGCCGCCGACCAGAGCGCCGGAGCCGTCCAGGAATTCCGGGTTGGTCAGCACGAAGGTGATGGCGCCGAAGCCGATGATGAAGGTCAGGAGGTAGAAATAGCCGATCCAGCCGGTCGCCCACATCACCGACTTGCGCGCTTCCTTGGCGCTCGGCACGGTGAAGAAGCGCATCAGGATATGCGGCAGGCCGGCGGTGCCGAACATCAGCGCCATGCCGAAGCTGATGGCCGAGATCGGATCCTTGATGAAGGTGCCCGGACCCATGATCGACTGGCCGGCGACGGCGGCTTCCTCGGCGGTCTTGCCGCCGGCGGTGGCCAGATCGGCCTTGACGCGGACCGCATCGGCGAACATCGCCTCGGGGCTGAAGCCATAGTGCCACATGACCATGAAGGACATGAAGGTCGCGCCGCCCAGAAGCAGGCAGGCCTTGATGATCTGCACCCAGGTCGTCGCGGTCATGCCGCCGAACAGCACGTAGATCATCATCAGCGCGCCGACGATCACCACCGCGATCCAGTAGTCCAGGCCGAACAGCAGCTGGATCAGCGAGCCCGCGCCCACCATCTGCGCGATCAGGTAGAAGGCCACCACGACCAGCGTGCCCGAGGCGGCAAAGATGCGCACCGGGGTCTGGGCAAAGCGGAAGGCCGCCACGTCGGCAAAGGTGAAGCGACCCAGGTTGCGCAGCCGCTCTGCCATCAGGAAGGTCAGGATCGGCCAGCCGACCAGGAAGCCGATCGAATAGATCAGCCCGTCATAGCCCGAGATCATCACCGCGGCCGAGATCCCCAGGAACGAGGCGGCCGACATGTAGTCCCCGGCGATGGCAAGCCCGTTCTGGAAGCCGGTGATGCCGCCGCCCGCGGTATAGAAATCCGCCGCCGACTTGGTCCGCGACGCCGCCCATTTGGTGATGTAGAGCGTCGCCAGCACGAAGGCGGCGAACATGGTGATCGCGGTCCAGTTCGTCGCCTGTTTCTCGGCGCCCTGGATCACGTCGGCGGCCATGGCGGCGCCCGGCATGGCCAGGGCCGCGGCCATCAGGCCGTTGCGCAGGATCTTGTGGGTCATTTCAGCGCCTCCCGGCGAACCTTCTCGCTCAGCTCGTCGAACTCGCTGTTCGCGCGGCGCACGTAGACGCCGGTGATGATGATGGTAAAGACGATCACGCCGAAGCCCAGGGGGATGCCCCAGGTCATGACGCCGTCGCCGATCCGCGAGGCGAGCAGTTCCTTGTCGAAGGCGATCAGCAGGATATAGCCGTAATAGACCACGAGCATCGCGATCGTCAGGATCCAGCCATAGCGGGATCGTTTCGCTTTCAGTAATTGATAGTTCGGATCTGCGGCGATCCGTTCGGCCAGGTTGTCTTGCATCGGGGTCGTGCTCCTCCACTGCCACGATATGCTGTCTTTTCAGCCGCGCCGGCGCCATGCCGGCGAGACGATCTTCTTCTGGAAGGCTTTTCGGCGGGCGGCAGGCTCCTCCGGCCATGCCGCGGCCGGTCCATGGGCGCGCATCGCCCATGGCGGTCCGTCTTGCACCATGCCGGGCCGGCGATCCGCCGCCGGCCCGCTGCGGCTGTCAGTGCCGGTTCATCCGGTTCTCGATCAGTTCG